>CAZGKZ010000137.1:0-3872 GCA_964526315.1 uncultured Geobacteraceae bacterium | reverse complement strand
CCACCCTGTTGCCAGAGTAATTCATCAGTCGTCTGCTCCTGAATCTGCACCGCAAAGTTCTTTGCCAGATCGGCACGGGCCCGATCACGGGCAAGACCAACCGAAGAGGCTTCCCCACGGCCGAGGAGATACCGATTGTTCGAATATTCTGCAGGATTACCAGCAACCCAGTCTGGAATAACCGGAGTTTTGGCACAAGCACTTAGCAGGAACAAACAGATTAAAATAATTATCGGTCTCATCATTTTCTCCTGAACAACGATGTTGTTGCGATACGGTGGCAGGAAAGAAAGGTTTTCTTCCCGGCTCGCAGGGTGACAGCAGGATAATTGAGGCGGCGGATAACCTGGCCCCCCATACCCAACAATTCAACGTCTAGATCATATTTACCCGGTTTCAAAGGAACTCTGGCCAATTGAATATCTGCCGGTAACGATTGCCAGCTCCGGGTATCAGCCCGCTCGGTCAGCAACCCGGCAACATTCAAAGCAAACCCGGCCAGACCATTCTGTTTTCCCACTTCATGGCTGGCTGTATATTTCAGTGCAGCCCTGGCAAGGGTTCTGGTGATAATGACCGGCATATTTCTGGATAATTCAGCAATAGCAAGTTCTTCAATATTCTCGACAAGTGTTGTCTCTATCACCTGGCCATTAATCCGCAGCCGTGCAGAAGAAAACCCGGGGTTCCGGCGTAAATATTCAGGGAGAGAAATACGGACAATCTGTCCCTCCCCGATAATCGGAAGCATTGCCGATTTCTCAATTTTGATCGGTGCCAGACCATTATGAAACAGAAAGATCAGTTCCCCCTGTTGCTGTAGATCTCTTGCTGTTTGCCACTGACTGATCCCGAACTGTTCCTGGTAACGTTGATTCTCTTCCGTCAAACCAAGTCGTTCACTGCTCCGCAATAAATCCACCTTTAATGATTCTGGCAGATTAAGGGGGTAGTGCTCTCCATGTTCCTGATAAGCTTGATACGCACTGCGATAAGCGATCATCGCATCACTGTACTCACCACCCTGTTCATAAATGATACCGCCCAGGTAACGGGCAAAGGGATCTGTTTCAGAGAGTGCTCCGATCTCTTTATCCGCCAGTGCCGCAAGGCGCAAATCAACCTGAAGAATCTCCACCCGTGCATCATCCGGTTGCCCCAGATCCAGATAATTGAGGGCACTATAAACATTCAATAACACTTGTTCATAGGGATCACCGGCATAACTACGGGTGGTATCATTTACTGTCAGTGCCAGCGTCTGCTCGCGCAAGCTCAGTGCATCCAGTTTTTCAACCAGTTGTTTAGCCGCTGTAAATTCCTGATTACTGGCGGGAAAATCTCCCTTCAACCGCAGCAACATTCCACGGTTCATCAGCCAGAGCAGCTGATCCCGTTCCGGTGGATTTTCCTGATCAAGAACTTCCAGTGCCTGATCAATATCATCGGCAGCCAGATCTGCTGCAATTGGGGCAAACTGACTGCTATAACTGGCGCAACCGACCAATGATAACAGAAAAAAGCCACACAACAGCCTGCGCAAGTTACGCCATCTTTGGTCGACAGTAGTTATCTGCAAAGATCAACTCCGATAATCAGTAACGAAGCTTGCTACGTTTGACGAATTTTTTGATCTTTTTCTGCCCGAGCCACACCTTGCGATTATCCTTCATACTGATCAGGGTCAGGTCCACCTGATAGTAGCGCACCTGATCTTTACTGGCTTGGTCAATGATGGTATTGATTTGTCCCTTGAGCATAAAATCTGCCCCGAGCTCCCGTCCCATCGCATTCCGGGTATCTTCCCGGGCATTCAGATCCTGATCTTTTCGCTCTTCCCTAATTTCCTGACGATCAACCGAGGAAGCGACAAAATCAATTCGACCCGAGTTGATCATTTCCCGTTCTATATCAGCAATAAAGGTATTAACATTAATATGCTCATGACTGAGGTTGCGGATTTCGCCAACAATAACCGTTGGTCGCTTGCCGTTACTGTTCTGAAATTCATTAACCCATGGTCTCTGGAGCATATCGTCAATCATTTCTTCTGAAACCATGCGTGAATCGGTATCATTCCAGGCTCCGCTGAGATCCTTTACTTCGTCCACATCCATTCGGGTGACCTTGGTTGAACAGCCACTCAGGAACAAAAAACTGGCAAATATAATCAGCAGCAAGCCGGTCCTACGTAGTTTGATAGTGTTCATTTCTTCTCCTCTACTTGACGATCAAAGATATTGTTTCCCTGGGATTCTAAAAACTGGCTGAATCCCTGGTTCATTTCATGGCTGGCATCAACGACTTTTTGAACCTGTTTCAAATCAAGTTCAGCAACTGAATAGATAGTTCCCGTTTTTTTATCCCGCCAATGTCCGAGAATTTTTGAACCGCTGATGTTGGTACGGCTTAAACTTTCTAACTGTTGTGAAATCGCCTGTTCAGAGATTATCTCACCTCCGGAGCCACTGGCAGAACTATAGTCATGATTGGCAACATCGACAAAAGAGGAGACAATCTTTGCCAGTTCCGCCCGGGCCCGGCTATCCGCAGTTGATATCTGCAAAGAGTCGTCACCCATGGCCGGTGCTTGACCAACCCCATGGAAATAGCGTCCCCCTTTATCGTTAAGGACCTGAGTCCCTTCATTCACCCAGTCAGGCGCTCCCTTGATACCAAGATCACTCTCAACCATAGTTTTTCCGGAACAGCCAACCAGAAGCAGCAACAACATAGCTAGATAAATTCCACTGATTCGTTTCATAGATGGGACTCCTTGTAAGTCAAATACTTGAGCAATTATAAATTTTTGTAGAAATTTCGTTTCATATTATAGCACAACTTCGTTATTCCCTGCCGGGGCTAAAAGTATTGGCACTGGCCATTTCCCAAAACTTCTTGAAGCGTTGGTTATCTGTCCCCACAAGAAGCTCTCCCGGTTTGAGGAAATGATAAACCTCCGCATAGTTTTGTACGATGGTTGGCCCCTGCCGCTGATAAAGATGTTTCGGCTCAAGTTGTGATGGGTGATCAAAACCTGCAGCCTGAATAACCTCTTTCAGTGCCAGAATTGTATTACGATGAAAATGGTAAACCCGCTCCGCCTTATCCGTTACATCAAGAGCTTTTTCTAAATTTGCATCCTGGGTGGCAACTCCGACCGGGCAATGGTTGGTATGACACATCTGCGCCTGAATACAGCCGAGAGAAAACATGAATCCACGGGCCGTATTGACAAAATCCGCCCCGAGAGCCGCTACCGCGGCAATACCGATACCGGTGACAACCTTACCGCTGGCCCCGATACGAATTTTATCTCTGACCCCAATCCCGGTCAGGGCATTATGGACAACCAGCAGTCCTTCCTTGAGAGGGAACCCGATTCGGTCGGTAAATTCAAGAGGAGCAGCCCCGGTCCCCCCTTCAGCCCCGTCAACGACAATGAAATCAGGGTAGATTTCGGTTTCCAGCATCGCCTTGCAAACTCCAAGAAATTCCCAGGGGTGACCGATGCAGATTTTAAAACCGACCGGCTTCCCACCGGAGAGTTCACGCAGACGGGCAATAAACGCCATCAGTTCAAGCGGAGTTGTAAAAGCCGAATGGGACGGGGGGGAAACACAATCGGTTCCAATTGGGATACCTCGAGCCTCAGCAATCTCAGCTGTCACCTTATCTCCCGGCAGGATACCACCATGACCCGGTTTGGCCCCTTGGGATATCTTGATTTCGATCATTTTTACCTGGTCGTCTTTGGCCTGATCGGCAAAGGCGGTGGGATTAAAGTCTCCATTATTATCCCGACAACCAAAATAACCACTCCCGATCTGCCAGTTGAGATCGCCGCCGGGACTCCTATGGTAGCGGCTGAT
>CAZGKZ010000136.1:0-3919 GCA_964526315.1 uncultured Geobacteraceae bacterium | reverse complement strand
GAATTTATCAGTATGGTTTTAAAAGGCTGCCCTTTTCGGGTGGCCTTTTTTGTTGCTGATAAAAAGTAGCGATTTCTCATTATTAATTCTTGGAATTTTATTAGTTTCAATGTAGCCTAATGAATAGGTGAAGTTTTTCTTTCAATTGATCCAATGGCCACGTGTAATTTATGAAGAAATCGACAGGGCATATAAAGAAAACCTTCCAGCTGTTTCTGCTGTTCCTGCTTTGTTGGGGGGTGGCTCTAGGCGGAGTTTTGCTAGTCTACTATCGAATGGAAACTGGTAGTTATGAGCAGGCTTTGATTGAAAAGGCCGAACACTCTCTCCTCTTACAGCAAAAAATGGCGTATACTCATTTTGCCATGATTATCAGTGACCTCAAATTTTTGGCGAAAGAAGAGGAACTGAAAAGCTATCTTACTGATCCAACCGCCGCCATGCTTGCCCAGATTAACCGTGAATATCTCTCCTTCTCACGGAATAAAAAGAACTACGAACAGATCCGTTTTCTGGACAACAAAGGGATGGAGGTCGTCCGGGTTAACTTCAATGGTGGTACGCCAGTTGGTGTTGGCGCTGAACAACTTCAATCAAAACATGATCGTTACTATTTTAAAGACGCCTTCAGGCTTGATAACGGTGCAGTTTTTGTCTCCCCTTTTGATTTAAATATTGAGCACGGTCAAGTTGAAGTTCCGTACAAACCGATGATCCGTTTTGCCACTCCGGTTTTTGATCAGCAGGGTGTCAAGCGTGGATTGATTCTTATTAACTATCTGGGTCAGGATCTCCTCAATTTTTTCCTTGATATCAATTCAGGTGTTAGTGGTCAGACGATGCTGGTGAATCGGGATGGTTTCTGGCTTCTTCACCCTGACTCAGATAGAGAGTGGGGGTTCATGTTTGAGGGTCATCGCGAGATCGGCTTTGCTCAGATGAATCCTGAGGTTTGGGCACAGATCCACCCCAGTTTTTCGGGGCAGATTCGTACTTCTCAGGGGATTTACGTTTACAACACGATTGTTCCCCTTGATTCTGATGTTATTTCAAGTACTGGTGCTGCAGTTCCTTTTGGTGCCAGCAGTCGAGAGATATGTTCTGATGAGTATTACTGGAAAAGCATTACGTTCATTCCAAGCGAATCTCTCTCTGCCAGTCTTTCGGGGTTGAGGGTAAACCTCTTTGGCTTGGGGGGAATGTTGTTTTTATTCGGGACTTTCGGACTGTGGCCATTGGCTGAAATGCAGGTGAAACGGCGAATATATCAGGAACAACTGGTCACCATGGCTCACTTTGATGCGCTGACCGGACTTCCCAATCGAACCCTGTTTTTTGACCGGTTCCACCAAGCTATCCATTTGGCAATCCGTTATGAGCGTTTATGTGCTTTGCTGTATATTGATTTGGACGGCTTCAAGTTGGTTAATGATACTCTGGGGCATGATGCCGGTGATGAACTATTGATCGAAGCAGGCAGACGGATGAAAGAGTGTTGCCGAGCCTCTGATACCGTTGCCCGTTTAGGTGGTGATGAATTTATTGTCCTCCTTTCAGAAGTGGCTGCCGCAGATGGTGCTGAGATTCTTGCTCGACAGATTCTTCAGGCGTTTGAGGCTCCGTTTGAATTGAAAAAGGGTCAGGCTGTGGTCGGAGCAAGTATTGGCATCAGTGTTTTCCCCACTCACGGGATGACGTCAGAGGAGCTACTTAAAAGTGCCGATCGGGCAATGTATCTGTCGAAAAAACAGGGGAAAAATACTTATAACGTCGCTGATAAAATTTAGAAAAGATGACACTTCACCCACCACGATGATCTATTGCGGAGGGCGAAGTGTCGTGAATAAAGTTACAATTTTTTGAGCGCATCCTGGGCGGCAAACAAATAAGTGTTATCTGAAGGTTTTGCTGCCAGTTCGGGGTGGGTTGCATACTGATAGATGAGGATATCCTCAATCGTTGCCCCCATCTGGATGGCGAAGGAGATAAAATCGACATTGCCTGCCGAACAGTGACCTTTTCTTAAGACTGAACCGCCGATCAGTTTACGGGAGGACTTATCGAAGACCAGCTTGGTTTTGATCTTACTCATTCCGTCCATCATTGGATACATATCCATCACCTCAGATTCCCCGACAACATAGTCCAGTCCTTCCCGCTCTGCTGCCTTGGCAATGAGACCTGCTGAGCCGAAAGTATATTCAAAAGCACTCGAGGCATTGGCATTGATAATACCGGGAAAGGTGGTTTTCTTGCCGAGAATATTTGCTGCAGCAACCTTCGACATGAAGACTGCATTGGTGCCAAATTCTCCCATGCTCGGCTTTCCGGTCACAAAAGATTTTTTCTCTGCACAATCTCCTGAAGCATAGATATTCTTTATGCTCGTTTCCATGTGTTCGTTGGTTATAATGCCAAATCGTGAGGTTGCAATCCCGGTTTTATCTGCCAGAGAAACATCTGGCTTAACCCCGACCGAAACAATGACAAAGTCGGCAGGAAGAATATTTCCATTATCAAGAACAACACCAGAGACATTGCCCTCTTGCCCTTCAAACGCAGTAACCTGAGTATTGTTGATGACTTTGACCCCTTTTTCGATGATATGTGCTTCGATTGTTTCGGCAAAATCATCGTCCATTGTCATCAACAGGACATGGGGCTGCATTTCCACAACGGTCACTTCAATGCCCAGTTGCTTCATCACAACAGCGACTTCGATGCCGATATAGCCCCCTCCGACAACAACACATTTCTTGTATCGTTTAGCAAATTCTCGCAATTGCTCCATATCACTCTTTGAGCGAACATTGACAATATTATTCAGGTCAATATTGGGGATCGGAGGAATAAACGGTTGTGATCCGGTTGCTATGACAAGGTGATCATAAGCAAATGTCTGGCCGGTTAATGTTGTGACGGATTGTCTGTCTTTGTCGATTGATTCAACAGTGTCGAGAACCAGTTTTGCTCCAAAATCTGTGACCAGGGTATTGGGGATACAGAATTTATCAACCGGTTTTTTATCGGAAATTCCATAAGGAACCGCGCAACGATTGGCGTTGATTTCTTCATCCTTAATCAGGGTGACTTCGAACTCTTGATTTGACTTATGGAGAGCATGAACAATCAGCCGTCCCGCAGGACCACCACCAATGATGACTACCTTTTCCATGAGATCCTCCTGTTTAATAAAGATATATGAAATTTTGAATGTATGGTGTATAATAGCATAGTATTTTAAGGAAGGTAAATGACTGTCATTTGTCTTCCGCTTTTTTTGATCTCAATGTGAACTTATTTGGTTATAGTTTAAGAGGAGAGAAGTTATGAAAACGTCTGCACGTCTGGAAAATTTTCCTATTATGATGTTTACGATTGTGATGGGGATGTCGGGGTTGAGTATTGCCTATCAAAAGGGATCACAACTATTTCATTTTACACCTGTCATACCAAATGTGTTGGCAGCGCTGACCAGTGCAATCTTTGTCGCAGTCGCTACAACCTATCTGTTTAAGTTTTTGAAGTATCCACAGCAGGTCAAGGAGGAGTTCAACCATCCGGTTCGGATCAATTTTTTTGCCGCTATTTCTATTTCCCTGTTACTGCTGTCGGTGATGTACCATCCGATCAATCATCAGATCTTTGTTGCGTTGTGGTGGGTAGGGATGCTGCTTCAGGCATACCTGACTCTGCATACCATCAGTTTCTGGATTAACCGTAATCTTGAAATTAATTTTTCCAATCCAGCCTGGTTTCTCCCAATTGTCGGTAATGTTCTGGTCCCGGTCGCAGGGGTTGAGATCGTCAATCGCGACTTTCTGATGTACTTTTTTGCTGTCGGGATTTTCTTCTGGATTATTCTGCTGACGATTATCCTCAACCGGATTATTTTTCACCATGTTCTGGCGCAGAAGTT
>CAZGKZ010000135.1:0-3927 GCA_964526315.1 uncultured Geobacteraceae bacterium | reverse complement strand
AGGAGAAATTGAAAACGACAATCAGAAAGCTAGAGGAATTGGTGCGGAAGATCAAGAAAAATGTAACCTAGGGAGAAATCATCCCAATGCCGGAGGGAATATCTGATAAAGGTACCCGGCAATTCGACTGAACATATTAAAAAACAACAAAATTCCGGCAGTCATCAATAATACCCCAGTCATCATCTCAACAATACGGATGTGCTTTTTGAACCGGTCAAAAAATCCGAGAAAAGAATGAAACAACAGACCAGAAATAAAGAAGGGAACTCCAAGACCGGCGGAATAACTGGTTAACAGAACGATACCTTTGCCGACGCCCCCAGAACTACCAGCAGCTATCGCTAAAATGGCTCCAAGAATTGGTCCGATACAGGGAGTCCAACCAGCAGCAAAAGCAATCCCGACCAGAAAAGTTCCGAGAAACCCGGTCGGTTTATTCCGCAACTGGATCCTTTTTTCGCCCAGTAACACGCCAAAATGAAATAATCCGCTCAGATGGATACCGAACAGAAAAATCATCACCCCGCCAACTTTCTGGATAATCCCCAAGCCGTCATGCAGATAAGTTTGAAACGAGCTTGACGCAAAACCGGCTAAGCCACCCAGAGTAATAAATACTGCTGAAAACCCGGCAATAAAAAACAGTGAATGGGACATAACGGTAAAACGAACCTGAGCACTGGCGTCTTCCTGCTTCAACTCGGCAAAAGAGAGCCCGGAAATATAAGTCAAATAGGACGGAATCAACGGCAGGACACAAGGGGAAAAATAGGAGAGCAGCCCGGCTGTAAATGCAATCCAGATTGTAATATCAGTACCAACTTCCATAATAATTCCTAAGATTCCTTAATCTTTAAGTAGCAAGTCCATCAATTTAAATGTCGAGTCGGACATCCAGTCACGGCCACCGATAATTTTTTTAACCACAATCCCATTGCGATCAATAATAAAGCTTTCAGGAAAGCGGAAAACCCCATAAGCATTCTGTGCCACGCTGTCACTATCGAGAAGAATAGGAAAGCTATATGGCGTCTTTTGTAAAAATTGACCCACAACCTTTTTCCCATTTTCATCAGTACTTACCGCTAGAATAACCAGGCCCTGGTCTTTATACTTTTGGTAAAGACGTTCCATCGATGGCATTTCTTCCCGGCAAGGAGGGCACCAGGTTGCCCAGAAATTCAAGATTACGACTTTACCACGATACTGGGAAAGGCTGACCGGCTCCCCCTGCATATTCATCAAAGTAAAATCTGTTGCCACCTTTGATTCAGAACTTACTGCTTTCAAAGACTGATCCGGGGTTGAATTATCGCAACCGGAAAGCAACAAGAGTGTAAGCAATATGACACTCAAATAAATATATTTCTTGAAACAATCCATTTCATATCATCCTTAATTTTAATGTTAAACCAGAAAAACAGCAGATTTCCACAACAAAGGATTCTACGGGGTGTGGATATTATACTTTTCCAGGCGATACAGCAATGTATGTCGAGGAATTTGTAAAAAAGCAGCGGCTTTACTCTTATTGCCATTGCAGCGCCTGAGTGCTTCCTCAACAGCTTCCTTTTCCAGAGCTTCCAGGGAGTAACCCTCCTCGGGAAGATTCAGGACCTTGTTCGAGGAAGTCACCGGCCGACCAATTCGTTCAGGAAGATCTGCAAGTTCCATGATATCGGAACTGCGCAAGATCAGCATCTGCTCTACAACATTTTCCAATTCTCGAACATTGCCTGGCCAATGATATTTCTGTAGATACTCAATAACCTGAGTGGAAAATCCTACTTCTTTCCCAGCATGCCGTCTACGCAAAAAGAAATCGAGCAGAAGGGGGATATCTTCCCGTCTCTGACGCAGTGGTGGTATCTCAATGGGGACGACTGCCAGACGATAATAGAGATCCTCACGAAATTCACCTGATTGCATCGATTCATCCAGGTTACGATTTGTCGCTGCCAGAACCCGCACGTCAACCTGTTCTGTCCCCCCACCAACCGGCTCAAATTGCTGTTCCTGCAGGGCTCTAAGGAGTTTCGGTTGCAAGTCAATCGGCATTTCACCAATTTCATCAAGGAAAAGTGTCCCCCCATTGGCTAAAGAGAATTTCCCCTTACGATCTTTGATCGCCCCGGTAAAGGATCCTTTAAGATGTCCAAACAGTTCACTCTCAATCAAATCTTTGGGAATTGCGGCACAATTCACCGCAATAAACGGCCCGTTACTCCGTTCTGAGCCACGGTGCAGAGCTTTAGCGATCACCTCTTTCCCGGTACCACTTTCACCGCTGATCAATACCGAAGCCTGACTCGCTGCAACCTTTTCTACCCGTTGCAGTAGTTGCAGCATCACCTTTGACTGACCAATAATCTGCTGCCCATTAGAGCTTCCCGACAAGGCTGCCTTTAATTGACTGTTTTCCTGTTTTAAATTGCGATATTCGAAAGCCTTGGCAACAGTTAAACTCAACTGATCACGACTGAAAGGTTTTGCCAGATAATCATAAGCACCAACCTTCATCGCATCAACGGCTTGAGCGACAGTACTGAATGCCGTCACAATAATAACCAGAGTCTGTGGTTCCAGAGCCAATACTGCCGCAAGAACTTCATAACCATTCATTCCCGGCATTTGCACATCGGTTATAACCAATTCAGGTCGATGTCGTTTAAATAGTGTCAGGCCAGCAGCCCCATCGTTAGCGGTCAGCACATGGTAGCCGGCTTCCTGTAAATTAAACTCCGTCACACGCCGAAGCGAAACATCATCATCAATCAATAATATCTGTCGTGCCATTGGCAACTCCGTCCCGACAGGGATATTCTGCCGGTTTTAATATCAGGGTAAACTCAGCGCCACCCGTTGGAAAATTTCGGACACTGATCTTGCCACAATGATTCTTAATAATCCGATAGGTAATTGCCAGCCCAAGACCGGTCCCTTTCGCTTTTGTAGTAAAAAAGGGATTAAAAATTTGATCCAGATCTTCAGCAGGAATTCCCGGGCCACTATCTCTGAACGTCAAAACAATTTGCTGCTGCTCGTTGACTTCCGTTTCAATCCATAATTCACCGCCAGCAGTCATTGCCTGCAGAGCATTCAGAATTAAATTGAGAAATACCTGTTTAAATTGAGCAGCGTCCCCTACCGCTGCCGGAAGCTGAGTCTCCTGCCAATGAATCTTTACATGATCTTTTGTCACCTGCTGCCGACAAAGCTGTAAAACTTCACGCAGAATCTCATTGGGTTTAAAATCCTGCTGTTCATCTGTCGCTGGTCGGGCAAAATTTAAAAAATCTTCAACCACCCGGTTCAGGCGATCGACTTCCTTTATCAGTATCTGGCTAAATTCTGTGTACCGATTATCCTCCGGCAAGGCATCACGAAGAATCTCTGCGGTACCGCGAATTGAACCTAAGGGATTGCGGATCTCATGTGCCATTCCAGCCGAAAGTTCCCCCAATGCCGTTAACCGATCAGCCTGACGTAACTGATCCTCAATTTCGACAATGAGATTGGCCTGCTCTTTTAACAAAGTGAAGCTTTCGGCCAACTGTCGCATATTCTTTTCAGCACGGGTACTTTGAAAATTAATTCGCGAAGATAAAAATCCGGTTAAAAATCCAGTGAGATTAAATAAGAGAATCTCCAGATAGTGCTCCAAAGGAATAATATCAACTTGTCCCCACTTAAAGAAAATATGCGGAGCAAAAAGGACTGAAACTAATAAAGCAATAGTCACGCCACCACGCAGGCAGAACCACAGACCAGCCAAAACAATCGGTAAATAGTAGAGGCGGCAATAAAAACCATAATAGGGAGAATTCTCAATACCGGTTAAGTAATGAAAAAGTGCCAAAATAAAGACCAGGAACAAAATAACTGCGATTTTCAACCAGTTCTGATTTATTTTTCCCATCGCTA
>CAZGKZ010000134.1:0-3945 GCA_964526315.1 uncultured Geobacteraceae bacterium | reverse complement strand
TTGATGCTATACTTCTGGATAACTTTACGTTTTTAAAGTGGGAGAATAAAAATGAAAGCACTATTTAAGTTATTGATTGCCCTGCTGGTCGTTGTTGTTATTGTTATTGTCGGAGCTTTTTTCTACATCGACACTCTTGCCAAAAAAGGGATTGAGCAGGGTGGAGAGATGGCATTGGGGGTCCCGACCCACCTTGATACCATCCATATTTCAGTGTTTGGTGGAAAGGCTTCGTTGGATGGATTGAAAATAGCCAATCCACCGGGATTTAAGGCACAGACTTTTCTGGGGCTGGGGAAAGGGAATATCGCTATCTCACTCGGCTCACTGTTAGGTGATACAATCAGCATTCCGGAGGTTAAATTAAGCCAGATCCGGATCAACCTGGAGCAGAACGGCAAAAAAAATAATATCGATCCAATCCTTGCCCGGACCAAAAGCATGAGTGGAGTAAAGGGAGGAAAATCCTCTCCTCAACCCTCTCAAGGTTCTGCAGAAGGGAGCAAGAAATTTATTATTAAATATTTTTCTCTGGATGATGTACAGGTTAACGCCCGGCTGAAGTTCCTCGGGCAATCTTCATCGGTTAACCTGGTATTGCCGAAGATTGAGCTACACAATCTGGGGGCCAAGGAGAAAGGGCTACCAATGCCTGAACTGGTCCAGAAAATAGTTCATGCAATCCTCAGTGTCGCACAAAAAAGCTCCGGGGAACTTTCCCCTGCCTTGGCAAAACTATTGGCCGGAGAATTGAAGGGGCTTGACGAGATTCAAACCAAGGTGATCGGGCAGGCAACAGCTCAGATAGAGAAAACCGCGCAAGAACTGCAAAAAAACATAGAGAAACAAATCCCGGCAGACCTCCCTCCAGAAGTTGATAAAACGATTAAAGAAAAATCCGGTGGCTTAATGAAGGGGATCAATAGTCTACTTGGTGGAGACAATAAATAGCCGATATTAAATCGGAGGATGCTATGTTTATCCCCCGCGTGTTTACCTCTCTTTAAGTGACGGAGCTTATTTAAGATGGCGAGAACGGCTGCTTTTGAAAAACATAGTGAAGCTTACGATGATTGGTTTGACAAAAACCGGGAGGTTTATGAAGCTGAGCTGAAGGTGGTGCGTCAGTTACTTCCTGTCGGTAATGTTCAAGGGATGGAGGTGGGTGTCGGCTCCGGAAAGTTTGCCGAACCACTAGGGATTAAGATCGGGGTAGAGCCTTCAGAGCAAATGGCTGCCAAAGCTGAAAATCTGGGGATTACAGTTCATCCCGGAGTTGCTGAGAAGTTACCGTTTGTCGATACCCAATTTGACTTTGTCCTGATGGTCACAACAATTTGTTTTGTTGATGATGTCGTCCAGTCATTTCGGGAAGCATTGCGGGTTCTCATCCCCGATGGTTGTATCCTGGTTGGATTTGTCGATGTTGAGAGTGAATTGGGGCAAAAATATCTGCGCAATCGTCACAAGAGTAAATTCTATCAGCAGGCAACTTTTTTTTCGACCCGACAGGTTCTGGATCACTTGCAGACTGCAGGTTTTGGAGCCACCGAGGTAAAACAAACCCTGATTCCCGGAGCTACCGAACAGACGGTACTCAATGGTTTTGGTGAAGGAGCATTTGTGGTGATAAAAGCATTTAAAAATTAGCCACCAAGACGCCAAGAGCACCAAGAAAAAACAGAACCTTATTCTGATTTAAAACCTTCAGAATAGTTTTGATTTTGGTCTTCTTGGAGACCTTGGAGTCTTGGTGGCAAAAAAATTTGGATTAAACTTGGCATAAATCATATAAATTCATTTTTACGGAGGTCAAAAGACAATGGAATTCAAAGCATTATTGGTGGAACAACCCGAAAAAAAGGTATTTAACCGTTCAATCGTCACCCGCACTCTCGATGATCTTCCAGAAGGGGAACTGGTGGTCAAGGTTCACTACTCTTCTCTGAATTTTAAAGATGCTCTTTCCGCAGTAGGAAATCCCGGTGTAACCCGCAACTTTCCTCATACCCCGGGGATTGATGCCGCCGGTGAGGTTGTTTCCTGTGCTGATGGATCCTTTCAGACTGGAGATCAGGTGATTGTTACCAGTTATGATCTGGGGATGGAGACCGATGGCGGATTCAGTCAGCTGATTCGTGTTCCAAGCAAATGGGCACTGAAACTACCGGAAGGATTAAGCCTGAAAGAGAGCATGATGCTGGGAACTGCTGGCTTAACCGCGGCATTATCGGTTCATCAATTGGTAGAGAGTGGCGTCACTCCGGAGAAGGGTCCGGTTCTGGTCACCGGAGCAACCGGGGGAGTTGGCAGCCTGGCGGTGGCGATGCTGGCAAAAGTAGGTTTTACCGTCACTGCGGTGACTGGCAAGCTTGAAGAGACCGCTTATCTTGAAAAGCTGGGTGCGGCACGGGTCATTGACCGGGAAACCTTGCTGAAAGGGAACGATCGACCAATGCTCAAACCCACCTGGGCCGGGGTGATTGATTGTGTCGGCGGAGATATGCTTGCGGCAGCAATCAAATCAACCCAGTATGATGGCGTGGTCACCTGTTGCGGGTTGGTCGCTTCGATCGATATCCCGATCAATGTGTTTCCGTTTATTCTGCGCGGTGTCCGCCTGATCGGAATTGATTCTGCCGAATGTCCGATGGAGCGGCGCATCCAGGTCTGGCAACGGATGGCAAATGAGCTGAAACTTGATAATCTTGCCGATATGGTCGATGAAATCACCCTTGATGGCTTGGAAGAAAAGGTTCAGTTGATGCTCAAAGGTGGGATGAAACGGCGTGCATTGGTTAATCTTCTGGAAAGCTAGATAGCCATCTTTTGTATCCCGGGAATTAGATACTCGATATTTATTCCCGGGATGCTGAGCAGCGTAATTTTTAACGCCAGTCGAAAAATTACAGAGACCGCATGGATATTATTTTACAGGCCTGGGGAGGAGGATTTTATCTTCTAAACAAAATCTTTCTGGCTCTTGCAGAAGGGAAAAAACCAAAGACCAAAAGGCAGTTAAAAATTATTGGCTGGATAATTTATATCTTGGGCGTTCCAGCGTGGGTGATCATTCTTTTTAGCAAACATGCCTGGATAGCGGCTTCAGTAGAAGTTGGTGGAATTCCTTCAATGCTATTGGGAGTATTGACTGCTTACCAGGGTCATAATTCTTCAAACCGGGCCCTGGATTTAACGGCCTCGATTTCCACGTATGTTTTTTTAATCTTGGGTGTTTGTTATAGCGTATACGATTATCGGGGGATAACTTCCATTTCTCAATTATTGGAAATGGGTGTCATGTTTGGCTTCTTAGCAGGAAGCTACTTGTTGGCCAAAAATAACTCCTCTGGCTGGCTGTTTTTTATCCTTATGAATGGAAGTATGGCCGCATTGATGTTCATGCAACACAAACCGCTTTTATCAATCCAGCAGCTGGTATCTCTGGGGTTTGTCCTATATGGATTCACCGTTTCACTTAAAACCACGCAGATAAAATCCTGATGCACACCTCAGGTCAGAGACAAATGTCAGCTAAGGTGCCTGCTGCAACTGTGCCTGTGAGTAAACTCCAACTACCGTGCACTCCTCATCGGCCTCAGGGAGAGACAAAATACCTGTCCCATCCTCATTGATCTGCAGATCTGCTTGCATATTTTCAACCAGGCTCAAACAGCCACTGGTATTTAATGCCAGTTTTTTAGCCACAATTCCGTACCAATTATCATCTTCCCAGCTCACCTTTATCGAATATTTCCCTACCTTCATTTGGGTTTTTCCATAAATCTTTTTCACCGCACATTTATGCCCCGATTTTGTAAAGGTTACTTCCCCACGATCACCCTCCATCTGTAACACGACAGCCGCAGCATCGGTACTTTCATCGCAATACTCAGTCTGGATAAACATGTTCTCCGCCTCAGCCCAATAGAGATTTCCACCCTG
>CAZGKZ010000133.1:0-3975 GCA_964526315.1 uncultured Geobacteraceae bacterium | reverse complement strand
GCCACGCAGTTGGATAACAGCTATAACAATACCTGGGGCTTTGCTCAACTCCTTGAACATATTGATATCGGAATTCTGGTTCTGGATTTGGATCAGCAGGCGATTGATTATTGTAACGCTGCTTTTTTCGATGTTTTACAGGATGAACAACTGTGTCGCAGTTATCAAGGGTTATACGATCTTTTTGTTCGGAATATCGAGGCACTGGACGATTTTGATCAGGTCAGGCGCGGTGCTCATCAGGTCACTCATCAGGGTCGTTTGTTCGGCCATTCTGTTTACAAAGCCGCATCCAATTATCGCTGTATTTTTATCCGTGATATTACCGAAAAAAGCCGTCTTGAATCGATTGCTCAGGCAGCCAATACGATGGACAATATCGGGTTTATTTTTTCTGGAATCCGGCATGAAATTGGAAATCCGTTAAATTCGTTAAAAATGGCTTTAAGTGTATTAAAACAGAGCTCAGACGACATTTCACCGGAGATGTTGAAAGAATATATCGAGCGTGGTCTGGCTGATATCGGTCGGATGGAATACTTACTCAAGTCATTAAAAACCTTTACCATGTATGACCGCGTTGATCTCAAAGATGTGCATCTTGTTGAGTTCATGGATAAATTTATATCATTAGTTGAGCGGGATTTTCACTCTTATGGGATTCGGATCAAAACTGAAATTCCTCTTGATATTGCCTGGGTGCGGATTGATGAACGGGCATTACATCAGGCATTGCTGAATATTTTTAACAATGCGGCAGATGCATTAAAAGAACAGGATGCTCCGATTATCACCATTCGAGCCGAGGGGCGTGATCAGTTGATGTGGTTGATAATTTCCGATAACGGGTGTGGAATTTTCCCGGAACAGTTTAAATATCTGTTCCAGCCATTTAATACCAGTAAGCCGAATGGCAACGGGTTGGGGCTGGTCATCACCCGTAAATTATTGGCAATGATGAATAGTGATATTGATATCGTGAGTCAGGCAGGTAATGGAACCCGGGTGACTATCAGGTTGCCGATTGCGGCAGCCGTAGACCAGGTTCGTTAATAGATTCAAGTCATTCTCTTTTGCTTTAACAACAGGTAGCCGAGTGAAAAAAATTCTGATAGTTGATGATGAAAAATCGTTTTTACTCTCTTTAACCGATGGTTTGAGTACGCACAGCGATAAATTTCAAATTTTAACCGCTGAAAATGGACGTGAGGCGGTCAGCATATTGCGCTCGGTTGCTGTTGATCTGTTAATCACCGATTTAAAGCTTCCCGAAATGAATGGTTTTGAGTTGTTGGCCTGGACCAGTCGACATCAACCTCAATTGCCGGTGATTGTTATGTCTGCTTTTGGCACCCCGGAGATTGAAGCACGCCTGGCAAAGATGGATACCCTGCAATTTTTAGAGAAACCCCTTGATATTCAAATGCTCGAAGAGGGGATTTTTAATGGATTAAACACCGGGGGAAAGAGTTTTATCCGCGGGATCACCTTGGCCACATTTTTACAACTGATGAAGGTTGAGAAGAAAAATTGCACCCTTAAAATCGCAAATTCAGGGCAGTCTGCATATCTTTATGTCCGAAGAGGGGAATTGATTGATGCTGAATTTGATGAACTGACCGGGCTCGATGCCGCTCTGGAAATTGTGAGCTGGAGCGATGCTGAAATAGAGATGGATGGCATCTGCCGCCGACAGGAAGATATTATCAATCTGCCGATGGAACATTTACTCATAGAAGCATTTAAACGTAAAGATGAGGCTGCTGAGCTGAACAATTCAGCTTCTGTGGGGGTGGAAGAGCAGGTCGATGGTTTCTTTGATAATTTAACCAAGGTGAAAAGCCCGGTTGCCGCTCCCGTCGATGAGACACTCAAGCAACTGGCGGAAATTCTGTTGAAGCTGGCTCCGGTGGTGGAATACGCAATCTTTGATCAAAAAGGGATTGTGTTGAAAAAAAATCCCGGGAAATGTGCGCTGGCCGGGATTGATCCTGTCGGGTTTGACCACTTGCTGGCATCGCTGGCGGAGGATTTAAGTTTTGGCCCCTGCCGTTCTGTCACATTCAACAGTGCCAGCAGAAATCGCTATCTGCTATTTCATTATGAGCAATACGGTATTTTGTCAAAATTGAAACCCGGGACTCAAGCACAACAAGTTATTAAAGACATTGAGCGATTGATTCATCGCTAAAACCGGCTATAGTCATAGTCAATATGTTCGGGAGAGGATAGGGTTATGCTGCATTTAATTGATGAACTCAAGGTGATTCCAGGAGTTATGGGTGCTTGTATCGTGAATTCCCAGACCGGGGTGCAGGTGACTAACCTGCCGGCGCTCTTCAGGGTTGAACGTTTGGCTCTGGTGGGCAAGCATCTGTTGAAAATTTACGCAGCAGGGCGGATGAGTTTTGATGATCTAACCGATATCACCCTGAACTATGATGAATCGGTGGTGGTGGCCCGCGAATTAGAGAAAAATACGTTAATATTTGCCATCTGCGACCCCACTTTCAACCAAAATCTTTTGAGCATGTCATTTAATCTGCTCCATGAAGAATTCAAACTTGGCAACTTTACTGAGGTTGCAGCTGAACCGGTTACAACGGTGGCCGCTCCAGAACTGTCAGCCCCGTCACCGGTTGAATCAAAAATCAGTCAAGATCTATTGGCTGAAATGAAAGGGGCTCTCGGTAAAATTTTGGGCCCCATGGCCGGGTTTATTTTTGATGAAGTTATGGATAACTGGTTGGAACAGGGCCCCCCTGATGCGTCCCGAATTGAAGAGTTGATTGACCAGCTTAACCAGGAAATTGATGATCAGGATAAAATAGACAAATATCGCCAGCTCATTTCATCCGCACTCGAGGATTCTCAGAAAGGGTAAACCGCTATGGCAACTGCAAAGGATTTTGTTGATCAGATAAACAAAATTAATGGTGTCGCCGGGTGTTTATTGGTGAGAGATGATGGGTTGGTCATCGACCAGACATTGGGTGATGTAGAAAATTATGCAGCTTTACTGCAGATGAGTTCTGGTTTGGCTGATGACATCATGACCAATGTTGGTTTTAGCCACTGTCATTACCTCAGTTTTAATCGGCTGAATAACCAGACTTTTTATGCGTTTCCCATCGATAAATATTTATTGGGAATTCTTCAGCAGGCAGACTGCTCAGTTTCTGATATGCTAGATAGGGTGTCCTATCTGATTGGTAAAGTTTCCACCAATCAGGCAACCTCTGTCGCTTAAATTCCTGAACTTTGAAAAGTGAAAAGGATGATGTCGGTGCTGGATTTATTACAAAAACGGAGAAGTGTCCGCCAATTCAAGTCCCAGCTGGTGGAGTCGGAAAAGCAGGAATTACTGGCTGAAGCGTTATTGCGGGCACCGAGTTCTCGTAATAAACAGCCCTGTGAGTTTGTACTGGTTGATGATCCTTCCATATTGAAACAGTTGTCATCTGCCAAGAAGCATGGCACCTCTTTTTTTGTGACAGCTCCGCTGGCAGTTGTTATTGCAGCTGATCCAAAAATATCTGATGTCTGGGTTGAGGATAGCTCTATTGCCGCAATTATTGTGCAATTGGCAGCTGAGAGTCTTGGTCTGAAAAGTTGTTGGGCACAACTTCGCTTGCGGCCGCATACTGATGACTTAAGTGCCTCAGAATATGTACGTCAGCTGGTTGGCCTCCCCGAGGAGATGGAGGTGCCGATGGTGATTGCCATTGGTTATCCAGATGAAGAGAAGGCAGGTCATCCCCGTCACTCTTTAACCGATATAAAAATTCATGATAATCAATTTTAGCTGAAAAAATAACAGGAGATCGACATGTCAACAGTTGCCAATGGCAGTAAGGTGAAAATTCATTACACCGGAACCTTCGAGAACGGGGAGGTTTTTGATTCATCCCGCGATGCCGAGCCATTAGAGTTTGAAGTGGGTACCGGGCAGGTGATTCCGGGGTTTGACAATGC
>CAZGKZ010000132.1:0-3986 GCA_964526315.1 uncultured Geobacteraceae bacterium | reverse complement strand
CCCCGTTTTACCTCAATATCTAAAATTTTAATTTTTTTCCTCAGGGTATTTCGGTTGATTCCCAGAATGTCAGCAGTTTTAATCTGGTTACCACGGGTTTTCTGCAACACAATGTTGATCAAGGGGCGCTCAACTTGATGGAGAACCATCTCATAGAGGTTATTCATCTCTTTCAGGTTCATTCTGGCCAGAGAATTTTCCAACTTTTGTGCAACTAAACCTTCCAATGATTCACTCTTCTGTGGGGATTTCTCTCCCTCTAGTAAGTCAGGAAAATCAATCGGGATCAGGACTTGATTGGGAGAGAGAAGGACGGCTCGTTTGATGGCATTTTCAAGCTCTCGAACATTCCCGGGCCAGCGATAGGTTTTGAAGAGTTCTAAAACCTCCGAGCTGCATTCCATCGAATCAATACCAAATTCCTGTTTTGCTTTCTGCAGGAAAAAGTCCATCAACTCAGGGAGATCATCACGCCGTTTCCGTAGTGGTGGGAGTTTAATCGGGACAACATTGAGGCGGTAATAAAGATCTTCTCTGAACCGGTTTTCTTTAACCAACTGGATAATATTCTGGTTGGTTGCTGCGATGATTCGTACATCAACTTTAAGAGTTTTATTCCCACCGGTGCGGGTGATTTCTTTCTCCTGTAATACCCGGAGCAGTTTTGCCTGCAATTCAAGGGGCATATCGCCTATTTCATCGAGAAACAGGGTCCCCCCATCGGCCTGTTCAAACTTGCCGGTCCTCCGTTCAATTGCCCCGGTAAAAGCTCCACGTTCATGACCGAACAGCTCAGTTTCAAGTAACTCGTGGGGAATTGCAGCGCAATTCAACGCAATAAATGGTTTGCCCAGGCGTTGACTGTTGATGTGGATAGCGCGGGCGACCAATTCTTTCCCTGTGCCACTTTCGCCCGTGATTAACGCGGTGATATCTGATCCGGCAATCCGACCAAGAATTTTATAAATTTCTTGCATTGGCGGGCTGTTGCCGATGATTGACCGACCAACGCTGCACTGCTCCTGTAATTCCTCTTTCAATTGATCAATTTTTCCAGTTAATTCCGCTGCTTTTTCAGCTTTTAGAATGATGGCATCAAGTGCAGTCAGGTCAAACGGTTTGGTTAAATAGTCGTAGGCTCCATTCTTCATGGCAGTGACAGCGTGTTCCATGGTGGCTTCGGCGGTCATGATAATAACCAGGGTGTCTGGGTGGTCGCTGCGAAATTGCTTGAGCAATTCCAGACCATGAATCCCCGGCATCTTGATATCCAGGACAGCGAGGTCGTAGTGGTTCTGCCGGGCAAGAGTTCTGGCCTGTGTTCCATCTTCTGCAAGGTCAACAATAAAACCCTGCTTCTTTAGCGCTTTTGCTAGAACCCAGCGGATACTCTCTTCATCATCGGCAACTAGAATACGTCGAATAGCCATCATTTAACTTTCTTTTGACTTAGTGTCATATCGAGACATTGGTGGTTGGGATCGTTCCTGGGTGAATAGGGGGAGCAAAACTTTGACCCGAGTTCCTCCCTCCGGTCGATCGATTATCTGGAGGAATCCGCCATGGTCGGAAACGATCTTCTGGCAAATGGGTAAGCCGAGACCATTCCCAGCTGTTTTGGTGGTGTAGAACGGGGTGAAAATCTTTTCCTGCTCGCTGGTCGAAATTCCTGCGCCCTGATCATAAATAGAAATCTGCACCATAGGCGTTGGGCGGCTGCCGGGAAGGCTTAGGTGATATTCAGTATCGATCCCGGTTTGGACGAGAATTTCGCTGTTATCAGGGGTTGCTTCACAGCCATTTTTGATCAGATTGAGGAAAAGACTGGTCAGTAGGTCGCGATCCCCTGAAATGTCGGGAATACTGGGGTCAAGTTGCCATTTGAAACGGATACCACGATCAAGGGTGGTGGTCTTTTGTAAGGTGACAATTTCGTCTAGCAACTGACCAATATTAACCGATTCAAGCAGGGTCTTGCGCGGACGTGAGAGATCTAACAACTCTTCAATAATCCGGTTGATCCGTTCCGCCTCCCGGACAATCAGCTGGGTATATTCTTGGAGTTCCGTATTTGTTCCCAGTTCCATTTGCAGTAACTGAGCAGACCCTTTAATCCCCCCGAGTGGATTTTTGATTTCATGTGCCAACCCTGCGGCCATTGTTTTAATCGTGGTTAACTGGTCGGCATGACGACCCGCCCCTTCGAGGGAGTGAACCCGAGTTAGATCATGCAGAATAATAACAGCACCTTGTTGTTGATGAGATGCCAAAAATATGGGTGATACAGCCACATTGACCTGATGCTGCTGTTGAGTTGAAATTCTTAGAGTGACGGTTTCATGGCTGGAGATTGAGCGCCCTTCGTCAAGAGTAGTGCGGGCTAAATAACAGAGCGTCTGCTGTTGTTGAAAACAGGTAAAAAAAGAGCGGTGCGTTGTCTGTTTTGTCGATCGTCCGGTTAAGTGGTGAGCTGCCGAATTGAAAAAAGTGATGATACCCTGCTGATCAATGGCAATGACAGCGTCTCCAATATTTTCCAGGATCAATACGTATTCTTGCTGCGACAGTTGTTGTGAAGACTTCATGCTGTATCCGCTTGAGAAAAAAACAGTTCTGTCATTTCCAGAGCGTGATCAAGGTTTTCAACTTTTTGTAGTTGAGAACGAAAATGACTGGCCCCTGCCAATCCACGGGCGTACCAACAGAGGTGTTTTCGTATTTCTAAGAGAGTTTTTATCTCCCCAAATTGTTGACGATGGAGTTGCAGATGTTGTGCTGCAACGGTGAATTTATCCATTGGAGTGGGATAAATAGCCTCTTTTCCATCCAGTAATGCCAGAATTTGACTGATCAGCCAGGGATTTCCATAACATCCCCGACCAAGCATAATTGCGTCACAACCGGTTTTCTGGAGCATTTTTAAACCATCTTCAGGATGAAAAATATCACCACTTCCAAACACTGGTATATTCAGGGTGTTTTTCAACTCAGTAATCTGTTCCCAGCGGGCTTGACCTGAGAACCCCTGACTGCGAGGGCGAGGATGTAAAGTGACTGCATCAACCCCTTCGGCTTCTGCAATGTGCCCAATCTCCACAAAGTTGAGGGATTTTTCATCCCATCCCGAACGAATTTTAATCGTCAGTGGTCCAGGGTAGATTTTACGGATTTCTTTAAGGACCTTAGCCACTCGTCGGGGTTCTTGCAGGAGTGCGCTGCCGGCGCCACTGCGAACCACTTTTTTAACCGGACAACCCATATTGATATCGATCAGAGAACTCTTTTCCATAACCATCTCGACGGCGGTTGCAAGAACTTTGGGATCATCGCCAAAGAGTTGAATTCCCAAGGGAAACTCTTCCGGGTGGGAGGTAAGCAGTTGTTGAGTTTTCTGCCCATCACGAATCAACCCGTTGGCACTGACCATCTCAGAAAAGACCAGGCTGGCACCGAAAGACTTCATGATTCTTCGATAGGGAAGGGAGGTTATTCCGGCCATCGGAGCAAGGACAACCGGGTTTTCCAGTTGTAGGGAGTTTATCTTGATGGATTTTATCTGCATAATAATTAGGCATTTTATTTGGTCTCTATTCTGAGTGCAAGTAAAAAAATAACCTTTTTGGTTAGAGAAAGACTCTTAGCTTATGTGGGTATTAATTTTGGATACTGTATACAATTTACAGCTTGACAAGGGAGAAGTGAGTTGTTAAAACGATATTTGTGATTTTAAGCGAAGGAAGGTTTATGGACTCATGATTATGGGCTCAAGGCTTGCTTGCTGATTTCAGGTTATAAGCTGCATAAAAAACTGTTATTTTTTATGCAGATCGTTTTCCGCGTAGCGGAATCTTTTCTTTCTTGGCCCATATGGGCATCAACAAATTGTTTTTCAACAACCACAAAAGGAGAGAGAGTATGTCGACATTGAAAAAGGTTTTAGCAGAAAAAATTGCTGCACACCGCCCTCGCACCACCAAACTGGCTAA
>CAZGKZ010000131.1:0-4017 GCA_964526315.1 uncultured Geobacteraceae bacterium | reverse complement strand
TGATTTGCCTAGGGCCTGCGGCACCAATGGTGAAAATTATTGGTAAGAAGAAAACGATGGAGATGGTTTTAACCGGTGATATGATCAGCGCAGCCGAGGCAGAAAACCTAGGTCTGGTCAACAAAGTTGTTGCCGATGATGATCTTGAAGCAGAAACTTTGAAATTGGCAGAGAAATTAGTAGCAAAAAGTCCGATTGCTTTGCGCATTGGTAAGGAAGGCCTGAAGCGGTTGCAGGATGTCCCTTACCATCAGGGTTTGGATAGCATGGATGATCTCTTCGCCTCCCTTTGTGCAACTCATGACGCAGAAGAGGGTGTCAAAGCTTTTTTGGAGAAGCGGCAACCAGATTGGAAAGAGTGCTAGCAGATCCTGATGTGGTGGGGATCTTTTCTGTACTTTTGCCAGATTTCAGGGTAGAAATATCGGAAATATTGACTTGAGCAGTTTTTTAAGTACAGCTGACTATGTGATGTAACCGAAAAAAACTCATATTTATTAAGACGATAATGATGCAACTGTTGAAAACCCATCGGGAAAATTCAAGAAGTACTGAAAATCAAAGGGAACACCAAGGTGCAACTGTAACCGGGTTGGCAGCTGCTTTTGAACCGGCAGAAGTTAAGAAATTGTTTTTCAGTTACTTGATTACTGTTCTGAGCGTTGAAGGGGTGATCTTCTTCCTTTGTTATATCAATCTTCTGGTCACCGATAGTCATAGTTTTCCCTGGAAACCCTATTTGTTTGGCTCCTTTATTGCCCCGATTGCAACAACTTTTATTTTTGGCCTGATTTTGTTGATTTTCAACCGGTTTTTTTTCAATCAATCTCCCCCCTCTGTTGAAAATCTCAGGTCTGTTCCCCTCGATTTTGGGATGGGGAAGGGTGATCGAATTGCTTTTTTTCTTCAGGTTGTTCACCGCTTGCCTATCTTACTCAGTATGGTTTTGTTGATTGCTGCAACAGCGCTTGCTTACAATCTTGACATCATTGTCGTTTATATGGCGCAGGTCGGTGCTTCAACGGCTCGCTATTTATTCTTCACCCTGATTGGGGTGCTGGTGGTTGTCGCGATCGGCATTGCCGTCTGGATGATTCTCAGTTATCGACTTCGGCAGAAATCAATGCAGACAGGTCATCAGTATCGAATGCAATTGATGGAGCAATTCGGGATGGTGCTGCTGGAGGATGGAACTATGATCAATCAGGAAGGGGAGGTTGTCTACCAACAGGATGTGGCAACCTCCATATCCTACAGTGAACCGGCTGAAGATGTTGAATTGATTGAAGAGGCAGACGGCAAATAGCTTATTTTACCCTCTTTTAAAAATCCTTCTGTTGAATTTAAAACAATTTGCTTCCAACCTTAGCGTTGACGGCTGGTGAGACAAATGTTGCCTCACCACTTTCAGCTTTCGGGTATTGTACCCCCAAGATTAACACCTCAGAAGTTACGGGCCCCATTTGTCGGGCTTCAAAGTTTAAGACCCCCAAGACAAGCCGATCTTTGACCTCCTCTATGGGGTGCTGAGTGAATCTGCCATAGCTGATTCGTCTGCCAAATCTACCAAAATCTATGATCATTTTATATGTTGGTTTGTGGGTTTCTATCTCAAGGTCAACGGAAATGACTCTGCCGACCCTTATATCAAGTTTCACCAATGAATCCTCATACGCTATGACCGGCTTTGTCTCTTTCTCCACGTGTTTCCTCTCCCCAATGTTTAACGATTTTATCGGTGCTACGATGAATGTTGTTAGCGGGTTATTGTCATATTTTACTCTAGCGATCTGATTGGGCTGTCGCTGTGATGGCTTAATGTAAAAACAACTGATAAGCTGGGTCTTCTGTTTCTTCAATGTAATGGTAGCCAAGATTGTCAAAAAATATTTTCAGCTGTTGCTCACTCTGCTCAGGTATTTCCAGACCGATTAAAACCCGTCCAAACTCTCCCCCCTGACTCCGGTAATGAAACAGAGTAATATTCCATCCTTCTCCCATATCAGCCAGAAACTTGGTTAACGCATCAGGGCGTTCAGGGAACCAGAAGCGGAAAAGTCGCTCACGATTGGCTTCAGCTGACCGTCCTCCGATCATATAGCGGAGGTGAGTTTTCGCCAGTTCGTTATCGCTCAGATCAATAGTTTTGTACCCGGCGCTATTCAGTTGAGATGCAAAACCCTCTCTCTCTTCACCATTGCCGATAGAGACACCGATGAACAGCTGGGCTTGAGTGCGGTCAGCAAGCCGATAGTTAAATTCGGTGATATTGATTTTATCGAGAATATGACTACAGAAATAACGTAATGCCCCAGTTTTTTCAGGAATAGTCACAGCAAACAGGGATTCACTCCCTTCACCAGCCTGGGTGCGTTCCGAAACGTAGCGTAACCGTTCAAAATTCATGTTGGCACCGGAATTAATAGTGACAAGAGTTTGTCCGGTGACACCGTGTTTTTGAACATATTTCCTGAGTCCTGCCATACCCAACGCTCCAGCAGGTTCTACAATTGATCGAGTTGCCTGATAAACCGATTTGATGGCGCCACAGAGTTCATCAGTACTGACGCGAATAATTTCATCAACATACTGGCGACATAGATCAAAGGTGAGCTTGCCAACCTCTCGTACTGCCACCCCATCAGCAAAAATCCCTACTGATTCCAGCTGAATTCTTTTTCCTGCTTGTAGGGATTGGTACATGGCATCGCTATCTACCGGTTCGACTCCGATCACTTTGATTTCTGGTGCCAGGGCTTTAAGATAGGCCGCAATACCGGAAATCAATCCACCACCGCCAACCGGGACAAAAATAGCGTCAAGCTTTCCGGCACTTTGACGCAATAATTCATCGGCAATTGTCCCTTGTCCGGCGATCACCAGTTGATCATCAAAGGGGTGAATGTAGGTCATACCCGTTTCTTCTTGTATCTCTTTACAGCGCTGAGCCGCTTCAGAATAATTGTCTCCATGCAGAACAATCTCTGCACCGTAAGCTCTGACTGCATCGATTTTAATTTGTGGCGTTGTCACCGGCATGACAATTAGCGCTTTTAAGTCAAGTTTTTGTGCTGAAAAGGCGACTCCCTGGGCATGATTCCCTGCCGAAGCAGTAATGACTCCCTGCTGCATTTCGGTGGAGGAGAGATGGGCAATTTTATTGTAAGCACCACGCAATTTAAATGAAAAAACCGGCTGAAGATCCTCTCGTTTAAGCAAGATCCGGTTATCCAATTCAGCCGAAATGGCCAGAGCCTCTTCCAGGGGTGTTTCTATTGCAGCTTCGTAAACCTTGGATGTTAAGACTTTTTTTAATATTTCTTGCATAATCCCATTCATTCCCTGTTTTTAATCTACTTATTCCGGAGACCAATAAACTTTTTATTCAATATGCTGCTGAAAATTTAGGATAAATGATATACTGGTTGCCATGAAAAAGCTGCATATTTTTAATTATTCGGATCGACCGCAGGCTGGGTTGCTTAAGGGGATTCTCGCTCACGAGGGGATCGAATGTGTCCTGCGAAACGATCAGCTCTCCTCAGCTATCGGTGAAATTCCTTTTGTCGAATGTTATCCAGAATTGTGGGTGATTGATGATGAAGCTTTTCCCCGGGCTCAAGTATTTCTTAAATCCTGGTTGGAAAGTGACCTTGGAACCTCAGACCCTTGGGTTTGCCCCGGGTGTGGTGAGCATATTGAGGGTCAGTTTGGTGCTTGTTGGTCCTGTGGAAAATTGCGTGAGTAGAGGGTAGCCGCAGCCCGAAGTTTATTTTATCATCATTAATAAATTTATGGAGAGTTACGATGTTGGAAATTATTATCGATCAGAATCTGTGTTGTGGCAGTGGTGAATGTATAAAAGTTTGCCCTGAAAAAGCTATCAGTCTGGTTAATGGTAAAGCGGTTCTAGACACTGATAAATGTGATTCGGATGGTATTTGCATTCCTGCCTGCCCCAAGGGGGCGATTGACTATGAAGATGACTATGCTGACGTCGGTTGTGGTTTCTGATTT
>CAZGKZ010000130.1:0-4048 GCA_964526315.1 uncultured Geobacteraceae bacterium | reverse complement strand
TTTCGTGAAATAATCAGCCTGTTTCAGGCGAAAATCGTCAAATTGATCTTTGATTATCTCCACAGCGAACAGTTTGAAGAACAGCTTCGTGATTATCTGCAACAACAAACCGGGCGGCTTCTGGAGCGCGATCTTGCCAGTTTTCTCACTCCGGAACATTATCGTTCGGCACAAAAGCATCTTGATGACAAATACTGCGATTTCTTCCAATCTCACCGTACAGCAGGAATGGTCGGTGGTTATGTCGACCGAAAAACCGGCCAATTACTGGCGACCGACCAACCATTACGGGAACTCCTTCCCGCTGATCTGATTGAGCTGTTGCTGGCACAACTCGAAAAAGAGTTGCCGCCGTTGGCCGAAAAATTTGGTGGGATGCTTTACGATCCGACCTTCCGTGCCAAACTGGTCAAAAAAGGGAAAGCCGCTATCGACTCTTTCCTGGATTCCCTCGGGGGACTGGCTGGGTTACTCAGTGGCTTTATGGATCTGAATAAAATTTATGACAAGATCCCCGAGTTTCTCGATAAAGCAGGGGATGAAATTGCCGATTGGCTGAAAGAGGAGAAAACCCAGCAACAATTGGCAAAGTTGTTACGTGAGCGGGTCGATACCCTTCTTGATCGCTCGTTGGCGAGTTACGTTGAAAAGATGCCTTATGAAAAAATCGAAGGAGTCCGGCAGTTTATCAAGGATCAGGTTGTTACTACTGTTCAGTCCCGTAAAACGGTCGATACTGCTCTGATTTTGACCGAAGGTGCTGTCGACCACCTTAAAGATCGCCCTTTTCGGGAACTTCTGCAGAATTCTTTACCGGATAACAGTTTGAAGCTGGGGCAACAGCGGTTAGTTGAAAAACTTCTGGAGCTGATCCGTTCTCCTCAGGCTCGTACCGCCCTCGAAACTATTCTGGTTGAGCAAAGTAACCAGTGGCTTTATCATAAACCCCTCGGCCTTCTTTCTGCACGGTTGCCCGGTGATCTGCGCCGGGAACTTGAAAGTGGAATCTGTCAGCTGGTTGAGGAAATGTTGAAAAAGGAAGCTCCCCGTCTGGTTGAAACCCTCAATGTCCGGCGGATGGTCGAAGAAAAAGTGAATAGTCTCGATTTGCTGCAGGTTGAAGATCTACTGATGGGGGTGATGAAAGAGCAGTTCAAGTACATCAACCTGTTCGGTGCCTTGCTCGGTTTCCTGATTGGATTTATGAATATCTTCGCTTTCCAACTGATGTAAAGGTGAATTGAATATAATTCTCAGGGGTAAATTGTGTTTACAGATGAAGAATTAAAAACTCAATTACAGCAGGTATTGGCCTCGGTTGAACAACTATTGCCAAAAGCGGTGGAGAAGGTTGACTGGAGTCAAAGTTGGGCTGCCAACTGGCGACGCTATTCATTTGCCGGATATCTGGAAGCAGTCAATGAGCTCGATTCGGTGACTCTGGATGACCTGCTTGGGATTGATAAACAGAAGCAGATACTTGATGAGAATACCCGGCAGTTTGTTCAGGGATTTCCCTCCAATAATGTCCTGCTCTGGGGAACCCGTGGAACCGGGAAATCGACCCTGGTTCGGGCGTTGCTCAATGCTTATGCCGAGCAGGGGTTGCGGGTGATTCAGGTTGATAAGGATGATCTGATCAACCTGGCGGATATTTTTGCCGCCATAAAGGGGGAGGCTTATCGTTTTATTATCCTTTGTGATGACCTCTCTTTTGAGCCTGGAGAATCAAGCTATAAAGTTCTGAAAAGTGCTCTGGATGGAGCTGTTTATGCTGCTCCCGAAAATGTCCGTTTTTATGTCACCTCAAATCGAAGACATCTCCTTCCTGAGTATGAAACCGATAATCTTGGCTTCAAAATGGTTAACAATGAACTCCATGCCGGTGAGGGGGTCGAGGAAAAAACCTCTCTTTCTGATCGGTTTGGTCTCTGGGTTCCATTCCACTTGTTCAGTCAGGATCAGTATCTTGATCTTGTTTCACAACTGATAAAAAAATATGCCTTTGAACATCACATTGATATTGCTGTTGATGATGAACTGTTGACCGCCGCCTTGAAGTGGTCGCACGAAAAGAGTAAGCGATGTGGCAGGACGGCACTGCAATTTTCCCGCTACTGGGTTGGACAACAATTATTGAAACGGAGTAAATAAAATGGCTCGAGCAACTTTTGCCGGAGGGTGTTTCTGGGGAACCGAAGAAGCTTTCAGAACTCTGGATGGTGTGATAGATACCGCAGTTGGTTATATGGGTGGCTCAACAGAAAGCCCAACCTACGAAATGGTCTGTACCGGTCGGACCGGACATGCTGAAGTGGTTGATATCAATTTTGATCCAACCGTCATCAGTTACCCGCAACTGGTTGAGATTTTCTGGACAATCCATAATCCGACCAGCCTTAACTTTCAAGGGGTGGATACGGGAACTCAATATCGAACTGCAATTTTCTATCATGATGATGAGCAACGTCAGCAGGCAGAAGAATCAAAGGCGACTCTTACTGCTTCGGGAACTTATGAACTTCCAATTGTGACAGAAATAACCCCTTCTAGTCAGTTCTGGCGGGCAGAGGAGTATCATCAGCAATATTTTATGAAGCAAAAACCAGATTTTATGCTGTAGCAGATCAAAAGCAGTTCATTGATCAATTTTTTTTGGAGATAAACTTATTTTTTTGCGATTGCAGCAGCAGCTGAAGCTCTCAAACCTTCTCCAGATTGGTGCGTTCACTATCTTTCTGGCAGGTTGTTATTTTGCGTTGATGCAGGGAGCTGAAAACCTCGGTTATAACTGGCAGTGGAATCGAGTCCCACGCTACCTGATCCAAATTTCGGGTGATGGCTGGCAATTTGGTCCGTTATTGCAGGGATTGTGGATAACTCTTGAAATTACCTTTATCAGTCTTGGCCTTTCTTTAGTTATCGGGCTGGTCTCTGCTCTAATGCGCCTATCAACCAGTCCGGTCGCACGGTGGATGGCTCAGGTTTACCTTGAGTTGATCCGTAATACTCCCCTGCTTATTCAGATATTTATCATTTATTTCGTTTTTGCCCCGATTCTTGATATCGGTCGGTTTACTTCGGCAATTCTGGCATTGAGCTTGTTTGAAGGGGCGTATGCTTCCGAAATCATTCGTGCCGGTATTCTTGCCCTCCCTGCCGGTCAGTGGGAGGGATCGGCATCTCTAGGGATGAGCCGTGGACAGAGCTACCGTTACATTATTCTTCCCCAGGCTCTGCACCAGATGATTCCGCCATTGACCAGCCAGGGAATCTCACTGGTAAAAGATTCTGCACTGGTTTCAACCATCGCTATTTATGATCTCACCATGCAGGGGCAGCAGATTATTGCCGAAACTTTTTTATCTTTTGAGCTCTGGTTTGCTGTTGCCGCTATTTATCTGCTGGTTACCACACTTCTGTCCATTCTGGTAAAATATCTGGAATATCACCTTTCTGAATATACGACTTAACCTGATCAACGAGGAGAAAACACCATGAAACTGCGGATAATATTTATTTTGACTCTGATCCTGACTCTTCTGGCTGCTCCAATCTGGGCGAAAAATGTCCGGCAGGATCTGGTCAAGGCCGGAACCCTTGAACAGGTTATGGCTAAAAACAAATTGAGGATTGGCTTTTCAACATTTGTTCCGTGGGCAATGAAAGATAAAACGGGTGGCTATACCGGTTATGAAATTGAAGTTGCCCGGCAATTGGCGACCGATATGGGGGTTGAACCGGTATTCATTCCGACTAAATGGTCAGGCATCATCCCGGCACTGTTGACCGGCAAGTTTGATATTATTATCGGTGGCATGGGGATCACTCCGGCGAGAAACTTGAAGGTCAATTTTAGTAAACCCTATGAGTTTTCGGGGATGTCAATTGTCGCAAACAGCAAGATTGCTGCGGGAAAAGTTAGCTTAGATGATTTCAACCATGAGGATGTCACAATTGTTGCCCGGATTGGAACGACTGCGGCATCTGCAGCAAAAAAGTATCTGCCCAAAGCAAAGTTACGTTTGTTTGATGATGAAGGACAGGC
>CAZGKZ010000129.1:0-4100 GCA_964526315.1 uncultured Geobacteraceae bacterium | reverse complement strand
GTAATATCATTAGCAACAATCAGATCGAGATTTTTCTTTTGCAGTTTCTCCGCAGCATGAACCAGCAATCGCTCGGTTTCGGCAGCAAATCCAACCAGTACCAACTCCCCCTTCTTTTGTCCCAATTCGGCCAGAATATCGGGATTTTTCTCTAACTTCAGGGTCAACTTATCAGCAGTTTTTTTCATTTTTTGTACGGATCGGTCAACCGGTCGATAGTCGGCAACAGCAGCGGCTTTGATCACCACATCGACATTATCGAGATGGGTAAATACCGCAGTACGCATCTCATCTGCAGAGAAGACCGGCACGCAGCGCACCCCAACCGGAACAGTTAGATTTGTTGGCCCGGCAATCAGGGTCACCTGTGCACCGCGCTGCTGAGCCGCTGCAGCAATGGCAAATCCCATTTTTCCGGAAGAGTAATTAGAGATATAGCGAACCGGATCAATCTCTTCACGGGTGGGACCGGCAGTCACCAGAATATGGCAGCCAAGAAGATCTTTTGGAGCTAATACTGACTCCGCAGCAGCAAAAATAATTGCCGGATCAGGCAGTTTCCCCTTCCCTTCCCAACCACAGGCTAAAGACCCACTGACCGGTTCGAGAATATGATAACCCGCATCAGCTAGACACTTCTGATTACGCTGATAAATCCGGTTTTCATACATATTGCTGTTCATTGCCGGAGCGATCAAAACTGGGGCTTTGGTCGCCATAACACTGGTCGTCAACAGATCATCCGCCAGACCCTGAGCAATTTTTCCAACCAGATTGGCCGTAGCTGGTGCCAGGATAAACAGATCTGCCCGGTCAGCTAGAGAGATGTGGTCGATTTCCTGCTCCTGAGAAAGATCGAACAAATCGGTATGAACCGGATGGCAAGAGAGGGTCTGGAAAGTGAGCGGTGCCACAAATTCACAGGCATTTCGAGTCATAACAACGTGAACATCGGCTCCCGCTTTGGTCAACAGTCGCAACAGCTCAATCGCCTTATAAACGGCTATTCCACCACTGACTCCAAGAACAATTTTTTTCCCTTGCAACATACCCTGCTCCTCAACGTAAAAACGGATTGTGCTGTTTTTCTTCCCCAATAGTGGTCATTGGTCCATGACCGGGGCAAACTCTGGTTGCGTCCGGTAACGGTAAGAGTTTCTCCTTGATCCCACTGATCAATAAATGATGATCCCCGCCAGGCAGATCGGTGCGACCGATAGAACCGGCAAACAGAGTATCACCAACCAGCAGACAATCATCAACGTAGAGACAGATTCCACCGGGTGAATGGCCGGGAGTATGGATCACCTGGAGTGATAGCTCTCCCACCGATAATTTCTCATCACCGGTAAGCTCGCGAGTTGGCGGTGGAGAGGCTTCGGTCTGCAACCCATAAACGGCGGCATGCTCCAGAGCAAGATCCATCAGTTGACGATCATCCTGATGAATAAGTAATTCGGCAGCCGTAGCTTCAAGTAATTGTCGATTTCCACCAATATGGTCAAAATGGCCATGGGTATTGATAATCATAACCACATCCAATTGATGTTTTTGTACCTTCTCCAATATGTCTGAAACATTGCCACCGGGATCAATCACCACAGCTTTTCGAGTTTTTTCACAACCAACAATGTAACAGTTAACCTCAAGTGGCCCCGTAGGCAACGTATCAAGAATCAAGAGTTTTCCCCTTTTTCAGTCATGGCGGAAAACAAATCTAGATTTTTCTCCCGCAGTTGATCGCCAAGATTCGTTCCAAGCGGTTTACTGTACGATTTACGTTCAGGACGGATTGATCTTTTTTCTGGCAGCGACGGTTTTACTTTTTCAGGAGTAGGCGTTTCGGCCCTCTGTTGTTTTGTCACACCAGGTCCCTTATAAAAGTAGCGATCGTAGAGGCGGTGATAATTGGTCCAGTTCCCTTCCTTATCCGGCTCTTTGTCGATATGGGTCTGCACTCCATTAATTTTAGAATCGAGATCATCAATAAAATTAAGAATCACTGCTTCCAGAAATTTTGGCCGTTTTGGTGATCCAAAATCATACTGACCATGATGGGACAGGAGCAAGTGTTTGATCAACATCGACAATTCAGCTGGGAAATCTGGAATCTGGCGGACCCGGTCTTCAACCATCTGTACGCCGATGACGATGTGTCCGAGCAGCTTCCCCTCATCGGTGTAATCGAAAGAGCGGTGGTATGATAACTCTGCAACCTTGCCAATATCGTGAAGCAGTGCCCCGCAAATCAACAAATCACGATTCACCTGCGGATAACGGACAGCAACATCAACCGCCAGCCCAACAACAGCGAGAGAGTGTTCCAGTAATCCGCCAAGAAAAACATGGTGCATTGCTTTAGCTGCCGGTGCTTTGCTGTAAAGGGCGAAAAAGTCGGCATCATCAAAAAAGCTACGGAGTAACTTTTCAATAGAGGAATCAGTCAGAGATGAGAGGATTTGATCCAGCTCCTGACGCATTTCACTCAATGACCGTTTTGAAACCGGGAGAAAATCACTCAGGTCGACCAGACTCTCATCAATCCTCTTCAACTCCTGGACGACGACCTGCATCTTCCCCATGTAAACACTGGCTTTGGCATTGACCAGAATAAAATCATCTTTATCAAACTGAGCAGAGAAGTAATCAACCTGATCCCAAATCCGCCCTTCAACTTCACCAGTTCGATCCATCAGCTTCAAGGTCATATAGGGCTTACCATTTTTGGCCATGGCGGTGATTTTATCCCGCACCAGAAATATCGACTCAATTCTGTCCCGTTCTCGAATCTGATCAACATAAATTGTTTTACCTGCATTCTCGTTCAAAGGAACCTCTTTTCAAAATCCGTTATGTGTTTTGATCATTGTTGCTGCTGTCTTTAAACCGTCAAGTGCGGCACTCATAATCCCCCCGGCATAACCGGCCCCTTCACCCACCGGAAAAAGCCCCGGGTGACTGACCGATTCTCCCAACTGATTGCGCAGAATTCGCAGCGGTGCCGAAGTTCGCGTTTCCACCCCAATCAAGGTCGCTTCCGGACCGACAAAACCCCGCATCCTCTGGTTGAAAATCGGAAGTGCCTGCCGCAGTCCGGCACTGACGAAATCGGGCAAACAGGTGGTTAAATCGGCATGGACTACCTGTGGTTGACATGATGAATCAAGTTGCCCGCCACGTCCATGCAGAAATTCCAGAAGCGGTTGCGCCGGAGCATGCCAACCACCACCTCCCGCTGCATAGGCAGCGCGCTCCCAATACCGTTGAAACTCTACCCCAGCCAGGACATCTGTGGATAAAAAATCATCGGGAGTCACCGAAACAACCAGGGCACTGTTGGATCTGGGTGCAGCACGCCGGAAATCACTCATCCCATTCACCACCAGACCATCGGCCTCGGATGAAGCGTTAACCACCACCCCGCCCGGGCACATACAAAAAGAGTAAATCCCCCGCTTGGTGGTTGGATCATTCCAGGCAAGACGGTAATCGGCACTCGGCAACTTCGGGTGACTTGCCATACCGTACTGAATCTGATTGATCAATTCAAGGGGATGTTCAATCCGTAGGCCGAGGGCAAAAGATTTCTGCTCCAGCTGAACCTTTTTATCAGCCAATACTTGATAGGTGTCGCGAGCGCTGTGACCAATCGCCAAAATCAAACGATCACACTCTATCACTCTGGAATCATTTACGATACCGGCACTCAATTGACCATTTAACGTCTCAAATCCACTAAGACGACTGGAAAACTGGATGTCAACACCGAGGGAGAGGAGATGGTTCCGGAAATTGACCAGCACCCCCCTTAAACGATCCGAACCGATATGCGGTTTCGCCTGCCAAAGAATCTCTTCCGGGGCACCAAAGGCAACCAACCGTTGCAGAATATAAGCGGTGATCGGATCATTGATCCGACAGGTTAACTTACCATCAGAAAAAGTCCCCGCTCCCCCCTCGCCGAATTGAATGTTACTCTCACTCTGCAATCCACGGCCAGAATGGAAATGTTCAACATCCTTCAGCCTCTCAGAAATTGACCGCCCCCGCTCAATCAAACAAACCTCCGCCCCCGCTTCAGCCAGAGACAATGCGCTGAA
>CAZGKZ010000128.1:0-4130 GCA_964526315.1 uncultured Geobacteraceae bacterium | reverse complement strand
ACTCATTTTATCCACCTATTGCAGCAGTTGGATCTGCGTTTATAACTTTTTTAACACCTACAAATGAAGCAAATATAGAAGCAACGACAACAATTACGAACAACAGTAACGCATCAGGAATCTCAAGCAAAACATTTTTTGGAAATTTACTATAAATGAGATGAGAGAAAATATTTCCAAAAATAAAAGCAAGAACACCCAACAGAAGTGTCTCCTCAACTATCATTTTTATTATTATAGAGTTTGGTAAACCTATCAGTTTCATAATGGAAATCTCTTTCATTTTTTCCAGAGTCATCGTATAAATTATCAGTGCAATAATTATTGTTGCCACTGCGATTAAAATAACAGTAAAAAGCCCTATCTGTTTAGAGGCTTTCTCAACAACATTTCTGGTGAGAACTACTTTTTGCTGAGCTCTTGTATATACACTTTTATGTAGCCACTTTCGTATATCTTGAGCAACTTCATTTACATCGTAAGCCGATTTTGTTGTAGCAATGATGGCATTTACAAGATGAGCATCTTTGTTGATTATACCTCTTTGTCTGTCTGATGCTATACGCTTGTTTGTGTATGTAAACTGCAACTCTTGTGCATCTTTTAAACTAATATAAACCAAAGGGTCTCCCCCTGAAGCAACCGTGCCATGTGTAATACCGACAACCTTGTAAAAATTTCTCCCAAGTTTAATTTTATCATCTATTTTATAAAATGTTTTATCACTTACTACTATCTCATAATGGTCACTTTTTAGTACCCTTCCATCTATGAGTCTCTCCGGATTTATTGGATTTATTTCGCCATATATATCATATCCTATTGCTAAAACTGCCAATTTTCTATCTGCAAGAGGAAGCTGCAAATTTTGAAAGGTTATCGCTTCACTTTTATCTACCGCAGATAGACTTTTTATCGTGTATTTTAAATCTTCATGTACTCTTGAAGCTTCCGCAAATGGTCCTAAAGTATTCTCCTGAACGATCCATAAATCAACATCCAAATCTTCTAAAAGAACTTCAGCATCAGAAATCATTCCGCGATACACACCCATCATTATAAGCACAATTCCAAGTAACATTCCAACACCCATAGCAGTTACTAAAAACTTACCTAAAGTGTGTCTGATATCCTCTTTGGCTAAATGAATCATAGATGAATTTTCATCCCGTCTTTAAGTGGTTTTTTACTTGCGTTTGGCACCAAAATACTCATATTTTTTGTTAAGTTTTTTACTGCCACTTCATTCTCATTTTGAGCTATTTTTTCTATAGTTTTAAAGTTAGCATATCCATCTTCAACTATCCAAACACCCAGTTTACCACCATTTTGTACAACAACTTTTGCAGGAATTTTCAAAACATCACTTAGAGTTTTAATATTTATACTTACTTCTGCTTGTTCATTAATGTAAAAAGGTTTAGGAATCTTCACAAAAGCGACATCAATCTCTCTCTCAAGAGTAACAGCATCACTCATTGCATTTACTCTTTTTACAATCCCTTTATACTGCTTGTTAGGTTGTGAACGCAGAGTTATCGTTGCACTCTGTCCAAGTTTTATACTTGAACTGATTCTCTCATCTATTTTTGTTTCAACCCATAATGTTTTTGTATCAACTATCTTTAATACCGGAGTTGAAGGTAGCACATTTTGCGCTATCTCAATACTCTTTTCTATAACATATCCATCAACAGGAGCAAACACATTGAGTCTTGCTATTTTAGCCTCTATAACATCTATATTTTTCTCTGAAACTTTTGCACCAGCCTCTGCAGAACCTATTCTAGCTTTTGTAGCACTTATATTGGCATTTATGCTATCTAATTCTGCTTTTGCCTTATCATATTCTGCTTGTGAAGCAAATTTTTGCTCTTTTAATCTTGCATACCGATTGTAAGTAATCTTTAACAATCTTTTTTGAGCCTCAAGGTTTGTTAACTCATCTTGTGAAGCCTTGATATCATACTTTGATTTTTGAAGTATCGCTTTTGCTACTTCAAGTTGCCCTGGTAAATCAACACCATCCATAACAACAAGTAAATCTCCCTTTTTAACCCACTCACCAATATCTGTGTTAATCGCTAGAACTTTGCCACCTGTTTGCGCTGTTATTGAGTATATATCTTTAGCACCAACATTGCCAATACCCCCAATACTCACACTTAAATCTCCTATTTTAGGAGAGACCGTCTCAAATGTAGTTTTTGGAATATATACTTTGTTGTAAAAAAGAGTCCCTAAGAGAGTAATGATAACAATTGTTATGAGATATTTTATACTTTTATTCATTATATTTTTCCTTCTAAATATTCTAATCTATGTATTGCACTGCTTTTTTCATACTCTGCACTCAGCAGTCCTAACTGAGCATCAAGTTTCAGTGCCATAGCATCTAGAACTTCTATGTATGTTGTCAATCCTTCTTTATATCTAGCATTTAGCAAATCAGTAGTTTGCGAGGCGGCTTCAAGTTGTGCATTTTTTGCAGATATTGTCTTTTCGTAGCGTTTGATATCGATAAGAAGAGAGCTTATTTCTTCTCTAAGTGCCAATGCTTTAGAATCATATTCAGCTTTTGCACTTTGTCTGTTAATTTCAGCTTGTTCTACTAGAGCAGAAGTTCTTCCTCCACTATATAGCGGAACATAAAGTGTAATTCCTACAAGGCTCGAATCATACTCATTGAGTGTGTTTTGTTTGGTGTACGAAGCGAGTGCATCAAGTGAACCGTAGTGAGAGGCTTTTACAGATTTATACTCTAGGTTACTTTTTTGTATCCCTTTTTGAAGTGCTTTTAAAGATGGAGAACTACTCACTATGCTCTGCTCATCCATACTCACTTTACTCTTAAATCCGTCACTCTCTAGCTCAACATCAGGTGCAATATTTTCATTTATGTATATCGAAAGTCTGTTTCTTGCTTTATCAAAACTTGCTTTTGAAATTGCAAAATTATCTTTTGCGATGTAAAAAGATGAAAGAAACCTTGTTGCATCTGCATTTGTTTTCATACCTTGTTTTACAAGTGCTTGTGCCTGTTTATAGAGTTCTTCTTTTACTTGTAAATCTTTTATTCTAACTTGCATCGCTGCTCGCTGCACTTTAATGAGTTCATACTGAAGTTTTACTTTGTAAGCCAAAAATGCTTTTGCATCAACAAGAGAAAGTTTTGCAAGCTCTATACCCTCTTTTTGTGCGTCAATATTTGAAGTAGTTTTTGAGAAATCCCAAAGCTTTTGATGTAGGGTCGCGCCAACAGCATAACCATCATCATCTTTGGTATTAAAAACACCGTTTGCAGGTAAAACATATGTACGAATCGGATCATACTCTGCGTTTAATCCTATTTGAGGCAGATAATCAGCCCTAGCAACATCAACACCTTTACTGCTTTTATTTACCTGCAGTATAAATCTTTTAATGTCTGGGTGCGTATTTAACGCTCTTTTTATGGCATCATCAAGAGTCAGTTTTTGGGCGAAAAGTTCACTACTTAATAAGAAAAATATTACAAGGTATAACTTCATCATATCAGCTCCTAGTATTTATATTATAAAATTATTACATTTGAGTATTAGCTAATCGTTAAGATAAAAATTAACTGGAAATTATTTCAGCCTTATTGTCATTACGATTAAATTCACACTGAAATGTTGTATGAGTTATCTCAAACTCATCATCTAGTTTCTCTTCTAAAATATCTATAATTTTACTTGACTCTTCAAGTGTAAGATTGACAGTAAAATCTAAATGGGCTTCTAGATGAACTTTGTGATCATCTAGTTTCCATATATGAATATGGTGAATATTTTCTATCTCATCGAGTGAAGTTATACTACTCACTACTTCATTTAAGTTTATGTTATTTGGAGTAAACTGCATAAGAATTATTGTTGATTCTTTTACCAATCCTATAGAGGCCCATATAAGATAAAATGCGATTATGAGTGAAACTATCGGGTCAACCCAAAAAAGCTCGTAGTAGTACATTAAAACACCACCAACAACTACAGCAACACTTGTCATAACATCTGTTAGAAGATGCAGATATGCTGCTTTTATGTTCATATTCTCATGTGCATCATCTTTTACTAACAAAACACTCGCTGCGTTTAGTATGATACTCA
>CAZGKZ010000127.1:2545-4152 GCA_964526315.1 uncultured Geobacteraceae bacterium | reverse complement strand
CTTTTAATTTAAGAAAATTAACATGTTAGCCGATATACATGCTACAATTAAAACTAGTTTTTTATTATTTTATCGCAAAACAGGAAACCTATGAGCGTACCAGGATCTCAGCAAGGCGTTGATATCGGCGCTAAGCTGATTGGCGAATTTATTAATGATGCCTACACGTTACGTATCGAAGGACACAATAATCAACTTGAATGTCGGGCGAATATCACCGTCCATAATACCGCTGACAGTATCCCCCCTGCTGAACTTATTTCTATTTTAGGAAACCATGGCATCACCAAAACAGTTGATCTTGAACAGATTGCGATCTTCTGTACCGAAGCGGCCCTAGGGGAAGACCCGCAACAATTTGTCCTGGCAAAAGGGACAGAACCGATTCACGGCAAGGATGGCTGGTTTGAACTGGTCGTGACAACCGGAGAAGAAACCACTGATCCGGTTCCAGATAAATCGGGTCGTATCGACTTCAAATCACTGCAAACCTTTTCAAATGTTGTCCCCGGGCAGCATATTGGCAATGTTCATCCACCCATTGCCGGAGAAGCTGGCGCGACCATTACCAATGAAACAATTCCCCCCCTGGAAGGTAAATCAATCCATATTATCCCGGGGAGCGGTGTTGCATTTAGCGAAGATAATTTACAAGCCATTGCTGAGCGAGCAGGACGGGTAGTTTTTGACAATAACGTTCTCAGCGTTGTTGAAGAGTTTCTGGTTAACGGCGACGTTGATTTAAGTGTTGGTCATATTCATTTCAATGGATTTGTTGATATTAAAGGAGATGTGCTGGACGACTTTAATATCTCCGCAACAAAAGGGATCAATATCACCGGAGCTGTTGGAGCATGTCAGATCAAGTCTGATGGGCCGATCACCCTTGGAACCATGGCAGGTCGGGGAGTTGGAACCGTTACCTGTCAGGGCTCACTCCAGGCCCGTTATTTGAACCAGGTCAGAGTTGAATGCCGGGGAGATATCAACATCTCTCACGAGCTACGCAACTCAGTCATAAAATCAACCGGCAGTATCAACATCCCGCAAGGATTGGTCACCGGTGGAGAACTGGTTGCCCTTGAAGGGATTGAAATCAAAATTCTTGGGGCAAAAAGTGGGACAAAAACCTATCTCACCTCGGGAATTTACTTCCCCGAAACTGACCGACTTCAGTACCTGCGGAGCCAAATAAAAAGTCTCGTTACGCAACTGGGGAAGATAGAAACAACTCTTCACAGTCTCAATAAACAATCACCGGAGAAACAGCGAAAAGCACTACGTGAAGCAATTGAATTACGGATTAAGGTTCTCTCCCAAAGACAGGTCAAACTCGATTCTGAACGAGAAAAACTGGCAGAAGAATTGCTCAATTTTACCATTGATGAACACCCGACAGCCAATCCAAAAATCAACATCCTCAGCACAATGAAAGAGGGAGTTTTGATCAAACTGGGTGAAAGCAGCAGTGAGATCAGTACCGAAATTTCCGGCCCGGTATCAATCATAGAGAATTCCGATCAGGGAGGATTTCGTTATCTCACCTATTCTCCACTTAAAGTTGGTGCAGAGGATACGGTGGGAGAAACGCTATTTGAAGATCAGGA
>CAZGKZ010000127.1:0-2445 GCA_964526315.1 uncultured Geobacteraceae bacterium | reverse complement strand
ATCACTTTTGTTGCCGCCTGATTGGCAGCATGGACGCAATCGTTCAAACCCACCCCATAAAAAGCATTTCCAGTCAGAATCAGATCGGGAGATCCCTGCAACGAATCTTCCAGTTCAAGTAATCGCTGTGCATGACCGCGAGTATATTGTGGAATTGCATGACGATGGCGAAATATTTTCATAAATTCAGGTTCAGAAGTAATTCCCATAATTTGTTTCAAATCGTTCATCGTCCGGGCTTTCACTTCATCTTCAGAAAAATCAATTGCCGCAGAATTGGCCGCCCCACCCATCATTGAGCGTAACAGAACCATCCCTTCTGGAGCCCGATTGGAAAAAATACTGGAATCCCAGAGAGTTCCCAAGGTTTCACACCCTTCAGCTTTGGGAATCAGATAGCCGAAACCATTCAAATCAAAATCAATCTGTTCTCGTTGATAACCGAAACAGATCACATTCATCGTGGCATAGAGGGTTTGTCGCAAAATTGCGGAACTTTTATTATTCAACTCATCCAGCATATTGGCAACGGCATAAGCTGGGGCTGCAGTGACAACCAGATCGACATCAAGCTGTCGCCCATTCTCTAAGTGAAGGGTGAAACCATCCTGTTTCTGCTCAATCCGTATCACCCCGTGGTCAGTCAGAACCTGTCCCGAAAGTGCCGCAACAACCCCATCAGTCAGTTCCTGAATACCACCGCTGAACGATGTCAACACCCCGCCCGGCCCTGCGGCACTGGCAACCGCTTTGCCTGCTTTGACTTCAGCACGTTTTTTCTTTGCCAACTTCAACATCGCCTTGATCAGACCACCATGTTGCTGCTCCAGTTCATGAATCCGTGGAAAACAACTTTTTAAACTCATCGTTTCCGGATCTCCGGCAAATATCCCCGAAACCATCGGAGAAATCAGCTTGTCAAGTGCTTCAGCTCCTAACCGCCGTCGACCAAACTCTGCAAGAGTCTCATCACTTTCACTCTGCCGTTTCGGAATCACCAACTCGGCAGCCAGGCGGAATTTACCCGGCCAGGAGATCAATTTGGATTTTAGAAAAGCTGGCCCATTTTCTGGCATCTGGTGCAGAACTTTTTCGGAATAGATAAATCGTTTTCGGGCGTTATCATCAGAGCGCAGCAACTGCGATTCAATCTGTAACTGCTGGCAGAGATCAAGAGTCATCGGCTTATTATCCAGAAACCCGTTGGGACCCCATTCACAGAGAAATCCCTGCTCCTTTATCGAAAGAATTTTACCCCCGGTTCGTGACTCTTTTTCCAGCAGGAAAGTCTCAACGGCATGATCAGCCTGGTTAGCCTGTTGTTCAATGGCATAGGCGGTCGCCAGTCCGGAAATTCCTGCGCCGATGATAGCAATACGGGTCATAGTGACTCCTGAGAGGGGAAAAAGATAATTGAACTTAGTATCCTAGCTTGTCGGTCAGGGGAGGTCAAGCTGGCAGCATCCTCACTTTCCCCCGAAATGTCTCCTTGACGAGGCAGAAAACGGCTCTTATAGTAGGACTTGAATATCATAAAAAAAACAGGAGTAATATCATGGCAGAAGACTACTATTCAGTATTAGGCGTTGATAAAAAAGATGACGCGGCAAAAATAAAGAAAGCCTATCGAAAACTGGCGCAGAAGTACCATCCGGACAAGAACCCGGACGACAAAAATGCTGAAGAAAAATTCAAAAAGATCACCGAGGCGTATGCGGTACTATCTGACACAGAAAAACGGCAGCAATATGATCAATATGGGGATTCTGGATTCCACCAGCGCTTCAGCCAGGAGGATATCTTCCGCAACATGAATGTCGGAGACATCTTCGGTGGTTTTGGTGGCGGCCGTGGCGGAGAAGATATCTTCAGTCAGCTATTTGGCGGAGCGGGTCAACGCCCCAATAGAGCTCCGGCCAAAGGGCAGGACTATTCAATGCAGGTCAGTATCCCGTTTCGGTTGGCAGTCCAGGGAGGGGAACGCCGGATTGATTTCCAGAATGACGGCAAGGTTGAACAAATCAAAGTGCGGATCCCGGCCGGAATCGAAACTGGAAGTAAACTGCGCGTTGCCGGAAAAGGGGGAGCCAATCCCGCCGGGGGAGCATCTGGAGACCTTTATCTGCAAATCAGTATTGATCCGGATCCAATTTTTACCCGCGATGGCCGTGATCTTCTGGTGAAAGCGGAAGTCCCCTACAGCGGTATTTGCCTGGGCACCTCAATTGAAGTTCCAACCCTCGACACACCCAAACGGGTCAAAGTTCCGGCAGGAATGCAGCCGGGGCAGAAAATCAGATTGAGAGGCTATGGGGTTGCTGCAAGCGGGAGAAAACCTGCAGGTGATCTGTTCGCAATCATCGAAGTTGTCGTTCCAAACAATCTCACCCCGGAACAAAAAGAGGCATTGGAACAACTTAAAGAAGTTAATCTCTAACAGACTGC
>CAZGKZ010000126.1:1615-4166 GCA_964526315.1 uncultured Geobacteraceae bacterium | reverse complement strand
AAATCTCTTCAAATACTCACTCTCCTTCTTTTGTTCCTGACTGGGATTGTTACTGCAGCTATTGCTCAGCAGGGCCCTGTTGATTCCGAGCTAAGACAAACTTCAGAAGTGAGTACTGCACAAAATGAGGTCGATGGCTTTGCCTATAGTCCTAAGGGGCGGAGGGATCCTTTTAAACCATTAATTCAAGAGAAAGCTAAGGTTGTAAAAACGAAAAAGGGCCGGTCAGAAAAGCTTAAAGGACCATTGGAAAAGTTTGAGCTGAGCCAGTATCGTTTAATTGCACTTATGATTGTTAAGGGAGTTCCCCGTGCTATGGTGAAAGCGCCAGACGGGAAGAGTTATACCGTAAATGTTGGCGATTATATTGGTACAAATGATGGCTTAGTCAAAAAAATTGAAACAAAAGTTATTTCCATTGATGAAAATGGATTGAGAGTTGAGAAAAGCCCTGATCGTATTGTGGTTGAAGAGGGTGGTATCGATAGTTACACAGGTCAAGAAATTAAGGAAAATCGCTATATTGCGATGTGAATTGTAAATTGTGAAGGTTCTTGTACACGAATGACTTTTAGGGGAATGATATGAGAAGAAGCGTTGTGCTCCTCAGTACGTTGTTGATGTTTTTTTCGTTTGCTTTGGTCTCTCAGCTCTATGCGGCTGATTCGCTTTCCGTGGTGAATGTTACGGGGAAAAGAGTCCAGATATCAGCAACAATGGGAATTGAACAGGTTCGGTACTTCACTCTTGATGCACCCAAAAGGCTTGTGGTTGATTTGTATGGTGTTCGGCCTGGTGATCATGATGCCGAAATTCAGCTAAGCGATGGATTTCAAGCACTGCGTATTGGACCCTTGGAGAATAAAACGCGTTTTGTGTTTGATGTCTCTGGTTATCTATTTCCTGTCTACAAGGTCAATACTGAAAATGATCAAGTTGTTGTTACTTGGGAGCCCTCAAATAAAGCGGCTGAGGCAGCTTTTGCCGAACCGTTAACTGCTGGAAGTGCAAAAATCACAGCAATTAATTTTGCTTCAGAAAAGGGTCATTCTAAAGTTTATATCAATCTGGCAGGTAAAGCAGAAATCAGCCCTCTGGTAAGTGATGGTAATAAGGTTCAATTTGTTCTGAAAAACACCACACTGCCCCGTTCTTTGCGGAGGATTTTTGATACCTTAGCCTTCCCTAGTGCTATTCATTCTGTAACTCCCTATTTAGTTGATGCCACCGGGCGACCTGAAGTTCGCTTTATTGTCCTTTTGAAAGGGGATGTCCCGTATCGCTTACAGGCTAATGGAACCGGTTATGTGTTTATTGTTGACGATAAAGACTATGCACAGTCAGCGCAAGCCATTACTGGAACAATGCCGCTTTCAGCACAGGGTGAAGTCGTTGTCACTTCAGGGTCAACATCAGTTCAGGCGCCACCAATGGTAGTAGAAACATCTCAAACGACAGGGACTCCGGTCGCGGTTCCAGTCATAGAGCAGGTTGGTTCTAAAGGGAAAGTTTATACTGGTGAAAAAACTTCCCTGGTTTTTGATAATGCTGATGTCCGGGATATTCTTCGCCTCATTGCAGAAATAAGTGATCTCAATCTTATTGCCTCAGATCAAGTGAAAGGAAATATTACCTTACGCTTAATCGATGTCCCTTGGGATCAGGCATTGGACCTGATTTTAGATGTGACCGGTCTTGGAATGATTCAGGAAGGAAATGTAGTAAGGGTTCTGCCTAAAGAGACGATTCGTGCAATGAAAGAGTCTGAACTGACAGCTGAACATACTCAGGAGAAAATTGAACCACTTGTAACAGAGGTCATTCCCGTTAACTATGCCGGGTTAGGTGATGTTTCCGTACCATGTAATGAGCTGCTCAGTGATCGTGGCAGTATTACTGAAGATAGTCGTGATAAACTGTTGATTGTTACTGATGTTCCCAACCGGATTGAAAAAATTAAAGAATTAATTCTCATTTTAGATACTCCGGAACGTCAAGTTATGATTGAAGCTCGCATTGTAGAAGTCAACTCTCACTATTCCAGAGATTTAGGCGTCAATTGGGCCTACACTCATACTCCTAGTGATTATCTAGAAAATGTAACGAATGCCGGTGGTGGCTTCCAGGTTGCTACCTCAACTGCTTCTGCAGTTGGTGATGTCTCTACGACTGCTGGTCTTGGCACTGCCTTTCGTCTTGGTGAGTCGGTACTTGATATTGGTACGTTAGACATGCAGATCTCAGCACTGGAATCTGATGGGAATGGTAAAGTTATCTCAACTCCACGGGTGACAACACTCAACGGTAAATCGGCGACCATCAGTCAGGGAACATCGATTCCTTATCAATCTCAAGATGATAACGGGACTAAGACTGAATTTGTCGATGCTGAATTGAAACTTGAAGTGACCCCGGTTATAAACCCAGATGGGACGATCCTCCTGGATATTCTGGCAACTAATGATTCTCCATCTTTTACCCCGCTTGCAGGTGCTCCAAGTATTGATACTAAAAAGGCTGAGACTACGGTTTTAGTCCGGGATGGTGAGAC
>CAZGKZ010000126.1:0-1515 GCA_964526315.1 uncultured Geobacteraceae bacterium | reverse complement strand
AAGGTGAAATATTGGAAAAGATAAACGTTTCTTTGGCAGAGAGAAGCTATCCAATTCTGATCGATTCTAATTTTCTTGATGATTTTGGTCAAGAGCTCTCTCAACTCAACTTTCCCAAACGAATCGCTGTGGTGTCCAACCCGACAGTTGATAATCTTTATGGTTCAATTATTCGTGTTTCACTTGAAACCGCCGGTTTTAGTACAGAACAATTTAATATTCCTGATGGAGAAAGTTTTAAATCTTTAGAAACGCTCCAGTCGATCTATGATTTTTTGCTTGAGAATGAGTTTGATCGCGGCTGTGGCTTAGTTGCCTTAGGTGGGGGCGTTGTTGGCGATATCGCAGGTTTTTCTGCTGCAACTTTTTTACGTGGAATTCCTTATGTTCAAGTCCCGACAACATTACTTGCACAAGTAGATAGTTCTGTCGGTGGAAAGACGGCAGTTAACCATCCCCTTGGTAAAAATTTAATCGGTGCATTCTATCAGCCGGAAATGGTTTTCATTGATATTGATACTCTGAATACCTTGGAGCATAGAGATCTCTCTGCTGGTTTGGCTGAGGTGATTAAATATGGGGTCATCAGTGACAGTAATTTTTTCTGTTGGCTGGAAGATAATGTTACAAACTTAAAAAACCGCAAACCCGAGTCGATTATCTATGCAGTCAGAAGATCCTGCCAAATAAAGGCTGAAATTGTTGCGCTGGATGAACGCGAGGGGTCAGTCCGTGCCCATCTAAACTATGGTCACACTTTCGGACATGCAATCGAAAAAATATCAGGTTATGGTCAATACAAACATGGTGAGGCCGTTTCTATAGGGATGATTGTTGCGGCTAAAATATCTTTCCGGTTGGGTTTTTGTTCGCAACAAGATGTGCTGCGTTTAACCGATTTGTTGTCGGCTTTTGACTTGCCGGTCACCCCCCCCGATTTCTCTCTGGCTGAGTATGTTGTGGCAATGCAGAAGGATAAAAAGGTCAAACAGGGGGTTCTTACCCTGGTTCTTAATCGTGGGATAGGTGAGTGCTTTTTGCATAAAATAGACGATATTTCATCAGTTTATTCACACATTGTTTAAGTATTCGTGAGGTTGTCATGATTGAACATAATCAACAAAGCCTACTTTTAGGTAAGATTGCTGCCTATACAGAAATTCTTGTCAAGGACCCCAGTTCCACCATCTTTATTTCGTTGGCTGAGACTTACCGGAAAATGGGTATGTTTGATGATGCTCGACAGATTATCTCCAGGGGTTTGGATTTACACCCAGATGTCAGTCCTGCATATATTGTTCTGGCCCGGCTCCTTTGTCAGTTGGAGGATTTTTCCGGTTCGGTTGTGGCATTTGAGCAAGCTCTTGAGTTAGACCCGGAGAATCTTGCTGCACTGGTTGGTTATGCCCGTGTTCAAATTTTACTGGGTGATGAGGTGGCTGCTCGTGAACTTCTTCTGCGGGCTAGAGCCTTAAGTTCCGCTGATCCTGTTATCAATAAACTGCTCCTCTCTTT
>CAZGKZ010000125.1:1793-4167 GCA_964526315.1 uncultured Geobacteraceae bacterium | reverse complement strand
TATAAAGGAAAAAAGTGGAGAACGCTCTTCTGTCCTCCACTTCGATTAATCTCTATTTTCCCCGAAAGTTATTACCAGCCGTTCTTGTTGTTCGGTAGCTGAGGTAGTGAAGGGGACGAAGTATTAAATGCGGAGGAACCTTTAAGTTTAAAGCGTCCCAGTTGACTTTTTAATTCAGCTGCCTGGCTCGACAGTTCTTCGCTGGTTGCTGCGCTCTCTTCGGCACTGGCGGTGTTTTGCTGGATCACCTGATCAATCTGTTGTAAGCCAATATTGACCTGAGAAATACCCTGTGCCTGCTCGGTGCTTGCTGCAGCAATTTCACCAATCAGATCTGTCACTTTGCCGATTGAACCGACGATCTCTTCCAGGGCTTCTCCGGTCCGTTTGGCAATCTCAGTTCCGTTGCTGGTTTTTTCGACTGAGCCCTCAATCAGTGCTGCCGTTTCAGATGCTGCTTTAGCGCTTCGAGCTGCAAGGTTACGAACTTCTTCTGCGACGACAGCAAATCCTTTGCCATGCTGTCCGGCACGAGCGGCTTCAACCGCAGCATTAAGGGCGAGTAGGTTGGTCTGGAAGGCAATTTCATCGATGACTTTGATGATTTTGCTGATATTTTGTCCCGCTTCGTTAATTTCACCCATGGCGCCAATCATCTCGGTCATTCGGCTGGTTCCGGTATGGGCAGCGTCTCGAGCTGACGCTGATAATTGGTTGGCCTGCTGGGCATTTTCCGCACTGGTATTTGTTTGACTCCCGATCTCGTTCATTGAACTGCTGATCTCTTCTACGGCTGCTGCAGATTGGGCCGCTCCATCAGATAGTAACTGTGATGAATCGCTGACCTGAGTACTGCCGGAATCAATCTGTTGCCCTGCAATCTGCAAATCAGAAATCATCTGATTAAGATCCTGACCGAGTTTCTTGATCGCATGACGCAAGGTGTCATCCTGATCGTGGGGTGTGACATCAAAGGTCAGATCACCGTTAGCCAGTTGCTGTAATGGCTTAATGACGTCAACCTGTAAGCTTTCAGCCATCTGATCAAGGCTGCGAGCTGCGTCACCCAATTCATCCTGCTGGGTCAGGTTAAGTCGACCATCCAGATGTCCATGTCCGATATTTGTCAGTGCGGTCTTAATTTTAGTCAGGGGGGCAACAATCAATTTTCGAAGCATAAAAAATAATATGACCCATGTAACAATAATACTGAGCAGCCCCATCCCCAGGTTGCTATATAGACTTTTATTGCTGGCAACAGCAAGTGCTTCCTTTTGTAGCTGCTTCTCCTGGTTAAGTTTATCCAGACTGAAATCGACGTAGAGGACTCCTGCCAAGCTTCCAGGTTCAACATCATCATGGCATTCCAGACATTTTTCCTGGAACATATGCGCATGGGCAACGAAGAAAGAATTTTCGGATTCCTTTTCTACGCTGAGTTTCTCATTTTTACTGGTGATGTGTAGATTGGATGGTTTCTGCCCCAGCTTATCTTTTTTGCTTGAGTAGATTGTTTCCCCGTCGGGATTCACCAGACCAACTTCAAGAACTCCGGGAACTGATCCCAGCCCAGTGAGAAGTTCGTCAAATATATCCATTTCACCTCGCTCCAGAGACCCCTTTGTCCCTATTTCGAGGCTTTTAAAGATGCTCCGCGCTTGATCCAGAGTTCCTGAATGGATGACCTTAAGGGCTTGGTTTTGTTGTGTATGTAATAAGTTGCGAGATTGTAGTGCTGCAACGGTGAAGCTGATACCGAGAATAATCAGTAGAATTAAGATCAGTGCTCCACCTATTTTGCTCTGAATACTGTTCAGTTTCATGAGGTCCTCTCGCAAGTAAAATTATTCCCTGCTTCTGCAGGGTAGTTATGAGAATGAGCAGATGCTAACAGAGCTGATATATAATTACAACTACTTAATTTATAAAAACAAATGTATAAATATGAATATTCGGAAAGACGAATGAATGTTGAAAAAAACCGCTATGTTGTTAAAATGAACTGCATAAAAGAACTCCGCCCATAACTCTAAGGAGAACCTATGAAGATTCTGATCATTTTTAATCGCCAACCTTATGATAGTACCGATGTCACCTGGAATGGATTGCGTTTAGCTGGGAGCTTGCTTGGCAAGGGGGAGGATGTCCGGATTTTCCTGATGAATGATTCTGTTGATATGGCCCGTGATATTTGTCGTCCGCCGGCAGGATATGATCAAGATTTAGCGCAGATGTTGAAGGATCTTATTGCCAAAGGAGTTCCAGTCAAGGTGTGTGGAACCTGTATGGCACGTTGTGGAATCTATAAGAATGAACCCTATTTTCCCGGTGCTGAAAAAGCAACGATGGCGGAATTATCCGACTGGGTTATTGA
>CAZGKZ010000125.1:0-1693 GCA_964526315.1 uncultured Geobacteraceae bacterium | reverse complement strand
CACCTCATAGGGACGGTTGAGCCGGATGATTTCATCGAGATGGCGCTGGTAAAGGAAGTTCAGATTGTCTGGATTCTCCCGCAGCGGGTCGGCCTCCCAGGGGAGATCCGGTTTGCAGAGCAGGTAGACGTGGGATGACTCCTGTTCGATTTTTCTGCTGATTTCCTCAGGACAGTGTCCGAAAACTTCCTCCGCCCAGATTTTATAATTGATGAGATCGGTATCAAAAATTCCGCATGGTACCGAGATGGGGACTTCTTCTTGCTGATAGTTCAAGTGTTTTTGAGACATCTCTTTTAGCTGTTCAAGGTTGTATTCCGGCCCATTTTCTTCCAGATAAATCCGGGCATACTCTAAGGCATAGGGAAGTTTGAAAACTTCACCGAGATATCGGGTGAGACTGCTTTTCCCCGATGATTCTGCACCGGTCAGGACAATCCGTAGCATTTCCCCCCTCAATCCTGGGGTTGACTGGATTTACGCCACTGGATCCAGCCATAGATACCAAGAAACAGGAAGATGGCATATTGAATGGAGTAGATGGGAGCACCCTTGACCCAGTAGATATGAATTCCAAGCAGGTTGACAATCAGCCAGAACACCCAGTTTTCCATGTGTTTACGTGCCTGGAGGAACTGAGCGAAAAAGTTCAAAACAGTTGTTGTGGAGTCACGCCATAACAGCGCCGGTTCTGGAATCCAACTGACCTTTGCGGCGAGTGCGGAAATGCCGAATGCCCAAATGGCAACACCGAATAGAGCGGCAATAATCACGACAAGCTGTTTTTTGCGTGGCAACCAGGTCGGGATAAAAGGATCTTCTTGCTGCACTCCACCATCGCGTGCCCAGACAACCCAGCAATAGAGCTGAATTGGAATGTAAGCAAGATAGAGAATGCCATCAGAGATCAGTTGCCATTGGGTGAAGGCCAGCCAGGCGGAGATGATTGCCCACAATATTCCCAGTGGCCAACCCAGAATATTCTGCCGGGCAATCAGTATCACCCCGAGAACTGCACTGAGGGTGGCAATGATTTCGATCGGTGTCGTTCCGAGCACCTGAATCCATGGAATACTATCCATTACGTGTTATTCCTTATCTGTTTACTGCAGAGATCATGCTATTTTTTCCAATGCGGTACTGATCTCTTCTGGTAGTTGTGGTCGCCCTTTGTCGTTAACTCCGGTTCCCGTCACCCGTGCTTTTAAAACCAGTTTTTTCTCCGGTAGCAGATAGATATCCTGAAGGAACCGATAGCGCAATGGTGAAACTCGCTCCAGAATGACCCCAATCATAAATCGTTCACCACTCTGCAATGAATATTTATAATCCATCTCGGCACGGATCACGACCAGGCTGATTCCGCGTTTAACTAATTCAGAAAAGTCGAGCCCGAGTTGTTTGATGAATTCGTGGCGGCAATGTTCCAGATAATTGAGATAGACGGCATTATTAACATGCCCCTGCATATCACACTCATAATCCCGCACCTGGAATTCCATTTGAAATTGATACTGTTTCATCGCGTCCTCTCTGGAGAGATGGATTGGCCATTTTAGCCCCCGCCATGAAGCCATATCCTGAGGATAAAAGCAAATCTCCCACAGATTTCCATAATCCCCCATGAAAAAGTGTGCTTTATTCTTGACAGTATCGGTAGAGATTCTTATATTCAACTAACACAATAAATAAA
>CAZGKZ010000124.1:0-4174 GCA_964526315.1 uncultured Geobacteraceae bacterium | reverse complement strand
AAAAAAAGGCAGCCCTATAGCGGTATGGCTGCCTTTGTATTTCATGAGAAAGCTGGAAAAGCTATTCTTCCAATCTGACAGTTAGAACAGGTATGGTTGATTTACGCACCACCTTTTCAGCTGTACTCCCAAATAAAACATGATCTAACCCGGATCGTCCATGAGTTCCAATAACAATTAAATCAGCAGATTTTTCTTCAGCCTGAGCTATGATCTCTTCATATGGAAGCCCTGAAACAATAATCTCCTCGAAATCTTTAAAGTCAACCAGATGGGTACGACAAAAACTCTCCATCATCTTCTCTGCCCCCTCCTGAATCTCCTCTTCCAGACGGGCGAATGAAATATGGGGGACATAGAAACCACGCAGGTCAACCGGTTCATTGATAACATGAACGACTAGAAGCCGAGCCGAAAAAACTTTAGCCATTGAGAGTGCCATTTGAAATGCACTATCAGAACTATCAGAAAAATCAATAGCAACTAACACGGTAGAGAAATTGTTCATGGTCACCTCCCATTAGAGTAGAGTTAAAGTATCCTCCGGCGAATCTGGGTGGTCTAACGTTTTACTGAGAACCAACTGTAAATCACGGAGTTTAAGCGGCTTGTGTAAATATTCCAAAGCACCCAGGTTCATCGCTTCAAGATAAGAACCAACCCCACCATAAGCGGTGATCATAACAACTTTTACTTCAGGATAGAGTTGGTTCAATTCTTGAAGAAAAACCAAACCATTCATTTCAGGCATATTGATATCGGTCAGAACCAGACGGATACCACCATTTTTAAGGAACTCCAAGGCCTCAAATCCATTAGCAACAGCTTTGGCGGGGTAACCTTCCTGAGCGAGTAATTTGACCAATCCAATACGGGTATTTTCTTCATCATCAACAATTAATATTTTTTCCATAGCCACCTCAGAAACTAATCTTTCAATAAGTGTAGCAGCAGGTAAGCATCTGTCAAGCGCTGATGACAATCCCTAACATACTGGTTTCATTGTATTATTAAATTAATATAGTAAATTTAGAATGGGAGGACACAAGATCAATCACAAGTTCCAGACAGCGTTTGCAATAGATCTTCAGCCTTAAAGGACATGGTTGTGTTCGGAGAGTACTCAATAATTGCTTCAAGCTGCTCTATCGCTTCTGGAATAGAATTCTCTTTTGCAAGCAACAAGGCTAGCTGATAACGTGGTTCAAGGAATTTTGGCTCAATCTGTATTGCACGTTTCAACGCTATTTTTTCTTTATTTATATTACCCATAGCATGATAAATTTTGCTTTTAAAAAAATAGGGGGAAGCGTAACGAGGTGCAAGCTCTATTGATTCGTTTAAATAGCCTAATGCTGTCTGAAAATCATTTTTCTTGTAATAGGCATAACCTTTACCGGCAATTGAAACCGCAGTATCGACAAATAAAAGATTATGGGTTGCTTGATCAAAATAATAAATGGCCTTATCCCATTGTTCCAGATCCAGATAGAGAGAAGCCAGATTATTTTCATAACGAGGATCATTATCGGAAAGTTCCAGAGCTTTTAAATAGTGTTTTTCTGCCAAAGAATAGGCTTTTTTCCGCTGATAAGTTTGTGCCAAAGCAATCTGAATGATGGCATTTTCAGGATCTAATTCTACCGCAGCCAGCAACTCCTTCAACGCCCCAGTCGGATTTCCGGATTGAAGTTTTGCCTGTGCCATTTTGTAATGGACATTAGCTCGCTCAGTATCAGTTTGCTGCGATTTAGGGGTGACGGGGACACAGGCAAAAAGAGTTAACAGCAGCAACAAAGTTACAAATTTCAACATACGAAAAGATGACTCCTCAAAATCAATATTACATAGATGCAAAAAAACGCCCTAGGCTTTTCAGGCTGCGGGAACGTAGCTTTTTCATTTCTTGTTCGGCTTTTCTCGCCGAGGGAGATATCTCTGCAGGTTTTTTCACTGGAGGTTGACAGATTGGTAATTTGCCCCAATATGACTGTTTTTTCTCTTCTGAAAGCAAATGGTAATCAGATTCGGTTAGAACAAAACCCATTGATTCAATAAAACCATAACCCTCTTCGTAAACCTCTTCGGCATCTTCATGGGATAATTCACCAAATTTAGGGACAAAGAAAATTGAACATTGGCTCTCAGCCAAATAAAAAGCCACAACAATGAGGGTCTTATCTCCACCTGAAATCTGCAGCAAATATGCCCGGCATAACTGCGGCAGATATCCAGCAAAAGAGAGTTGCACGCTGCTCGATGCAGAATGGAGGTGGGCAACCTTTCCAGCAGGAATATTGAGATTAGTCAACTGTTTGTGTTGTATAAACATCAACCATTGCCTTTATCAGTCAAAAACAGAGGATAAGTACTCCATTAAAACATATTTAATCAATATCAGCAAACTCAGTTAATAATTTAATTTTCTTATAGCGATCAGAAATCTCAGAGTACTCAATATCCCGTAACCGATCGAGACTGAATTTCTCTACCGTAAAAGAGGCCATAACTGTTCCAAAAACTGTTGCTTTGCGCAGATTCTGTTCATCGAGATGACCGGTTGCAGCAATATAACCAATAAACCCACCGGCAAAGGTATCACCGGCTCCGGTAGGATCAAAAACCTGCTCCAGTGGGTACGCTGGAGCAGAAAAAACTGAGCCATCGCCAAACATTAATACGCCATATTCTCCCTGCTTAACCACCAGAGTCTTTGGACCAAAGCTGCGAACGATTGTCGCAGCCTTGAAAAGGTTTGGTTCATCTGCCAGTTGGCGCACCTCTGCCTCATTAATTATCAGGATATCAACCTTGGCAAGAGTTTTAATCAGTTCAGCTTTTTTCCCTTCGATCCAGAAATTCATAGTGTCACAAGCAACCAGTTTTGGATTTTTAATCTGCTGAAGAACCTCCAGCTGCAACTCAGGGTCAATATTTGCCAGAAAAACATATTCGGCATCACGATAATTTTCTGGCAATACCGGTCGAAACGATTCAAAAACATTGAGATGAGTTTCCAGTGTATGGGCTTCATTCAGGTTATAATCATAACGCCCCTTCCAGCGGAATGTTTCCCCCTGGGTTTTCTGCAAACCGGTCAGGTCGATATTGCGACTCTGCAAAAAATCAATATGCTCCTGGGGAAAATCATCTCCAATCACCGCAACCAAGTTGACATCCGTAAAAAAACTGGCCGCGGTAGAAAAATAACAGGCGGAACCACCAAGAACATCTTCGGCAACACCAAAGGGAGTTTTTATTGAATCAAAGGCAACACTACCAACGACAAGAATGCTCATTATACTATTTCCTTTCAGTTCAGATATTTACCGATTATCGGCTTAAGAGCTTCCTGAGTTGCCGACGGAATTAAACTTTTATCGGTCATAATCGCAAATTTAAGAGCCTCATCACAATGACAATTTTTCTGCTGTGATGTCAAATTTTGTACAACCGTTGTGATAATTCTTTTGGCGGTCGTAACGTTCTGCTGGATAATCGCAATAACCGCTTCAACTGACACATCATCATGACCTTCATGCCAGCAATCATAATCAGTCGCTAGAGCCACGGTGCCGTAACACATTTCAGCTTCACGCGCCAAACGAGCCTCGGGAAGATTAGTCATACCGATAATATCAACCCCCCAGCTCCGATAAATACGAGATTCTGCCCGAGTGGAAAAGTTTGGACCCTCAATACAGAGGTAAGTTCCTCCAGCATGGACGGTTGCACCAACGTCACGGGCAGATTTAACCAGAACTGCTGAGAGATCGCCACAGACCGGATCGGCAAATTGAACATGCCCAACCACTCCATCGCCAAAAAATGTTGAGGCACGCTTTCCCTGGGTCCGATCAAAAAATTGATCCGGGATCACAATCTGACCGGGGACAATCTCCTCTTTCATACTTCCAACCGCAGACACTGAAATAATCCGTTCAACCCCAAGGGTTTTCATCCCGTAGATATTCGCCCGGTAATTTACTTCAGAGGGAAGCAAACGGTGACCACGGCCATGACGCGGCAGGAAAACCAGTTCGGCATCACCAAGTGAACCGGTGATATAGGTATCTGAAGGGGCACCAAAGGGGGTTTCAACAGTCACCTCCTGGAGATTGGTTAAACCTTCTATTTCATAGAGTCCACTCCCGCCGATAACTCCGATAACCGG
>CAZGKZ010000123.1:0-4184 GCA_964526315.1 uncultured Geobacteraceae bacterium | reverse complement strand
CTCGGTGTCTGGCCTCTACACGGAGTTGTTGGTTCCTGGGGGGGGATTGCTGCCGGAATATTTGGTTCAAGTGCGTTAGGTGGACTGGGAGGTGTCTCTTTTATGGCGCAGTTGGTAGGAACCTTGTTAGCAGTTGGTTACGCCCTGATAACCAGTTATGTCGTTTACACTGTTATCGACAAGGTCAGTGGTTTTCGTTTGAATGAAGATGAAGAATTTGCCGGTGCTGATTTAACCGTTCATCATATCAATGCATATCCGGAAGAAAACTTTAAATAAAATAATCAATAGGGATAATTGACGACTGGAGATGGCGTAGTAGAATAGATTTAAGGTTCGTTATTTTACAGGGGGCGGTGGCAGCTTCCTGTTTTACCCTGGATATCCTAATCCCTCCTGGAATCCAGGGTTTTTTTGTTCCAGATAAAACAAAAAAAGTGGCAACAGATCATCTCTGTGCCACTTTTTTATCGATCAAATAAATTTTATTTAGATGACTTGCTTTTTTAGTTGATCCAGATTCTCATTTTCTTGCCGCACCAAGTCAGCAATGCTGTAACGTTTTAGAACTTCAGCCATCTCATGCTGTGCATCGTGCCAGACGACATGAGCGGAACAGTAGGCATCCCGCTGGCAGAAATCAGCATCAACCAGACAATGGTTCAGTTTTAACTTGCCCTCTTCGGCTTCAAGAATATCAAGCATGGTGACTTCACTTGGATCTTTAGCCAGGAGAAAGCCTCCGCCAACACCACGTTGCGAGTTGACAATGCCTGCTTTAATCAGGGGTTGAAAAATTTTCGTCAAAAATGCCGGGGTCACCTCTTGGGTGCGGCAAATGTCCTTTTTTAAAACGATCCCATCTTTGGGTTGCTGAGCCAGGAAAATAATTGCTCTCACTGCGTATTCTGTTGCCCGTGTTATAACCACTTTAACCTCCTAAAGATAACTTTACGGGTAATGAATACACTGAACCGAAATGGTTGTCAATGGGATCTTTTGTATATATTTGATAACCAGGTTGCTTGACAGTCAAGTATTCCGGTTGCATCATCCGCAGTTATGGATGTTTTTTCGCGAAACTCGCAAATGAACGATCAGCAGGAGAAAGAAATCGCAATAACTCCGGTGATTGGTCGCTTTGCCCCCAGTCCCACTGGCCCGCTCCATTTTGGAACTCTTCTGGCAGCACTCGGGAGTTATCTGTTTGCCAAATGTTCCGGTGGGCTCTGGTTGCTCCGAATTGAGGATCTTGACCAGCCGCGGACGATTCCGGGGGCTGCTGATGCGATATTGAACCTTCTGGAAACGTTAGGTTTTGAGTGGGATGGTGAAGTTGTCTACCAGAGTTGTCGTTATGGTCGTTACCGACAGATTTTAGAAGAGTTAGATGAGGCTCGGCAGGTTTTTGCTTGTAGTTGTACCCGGCGTGAAATTTTAGCCAGTGCTCCACAGGTGGGTGAGGATGGCCCCATTTATCCGGGGACATGTAGGGACGGAGCATATGGAAAGCGGAGTGAGCGGGCAATCCGGTTACGTGTCCCTGATGAAAATATCTGTTACTGTGATGGAGTCTTTGGTTCGCAGAGTCAAAATCTGGAAAAAGATGTTGGTGATTTTGTTCTGCACCGGGTTGATGGTGTGTTTGCCTATCAACTGGCAGTCGTTGTTGACGATATTGATGCGGGGGTCACGCAGGTTGTCCGTGGCGCTGATCTCCTCTCATCCACTCCCCGACAGATCTACCTTTACCGATGCCTTAACGTCGTCCCTCCTGACTACTTCCACCTGCCGCTGGCTTTCGGTGATAATGGAAAGAAATTAAGTAAGAGGAATGGGAAAATCGGTCTGGTCGATGTCAAAAATGGTTCTCAGATGTTATGGTGGGCTCTGGAATTTCTGGGTCAGTCACCACCGGAAGAATTGTGTCATGTGACTCCGGTGGAATTACTTTGTTGGGGGCGGGAAAATTTTCAAGCAGCAACAATTCCGGCGGAGAACCGTCAAATTAAATTCTAACCCTTTCCTATCGAGAAATCTTCTGTTACTTTCGATAAGGAAGTAAAAAATCCATTCTGTTGCGGTATAATGTTCTTTCAGGAGGTTATGATGAAAAAAATATTGTGTTGTCTCTTTTTTGTAGTTTTTCTGGCCGGTTGCAGTAGTGGAACATTCCAGTTGCCCAAAAAAGAGTATCAGACCCGGGTGCAGGTGCTGGGGGTGCTCCCATTATTAGTTGATTACAACAGCTCACTGGATTATCCAGAAAAAGATAGTTTGTTCAATATGTTGGCAAATTCGGCCAGCGATAAGCATAAAATTCTAGTGGAACAGCTAAGAAACAAGAAGGGCTATTTTGATGTACGTCCTCTCTCGGCCAATCCGGAACTGACCGCTCTGTCACTGTTGAGTTCAGGGAGCCCCCACAATGAGTTGGGCTGGCCACAGGGGTATCCTTTTGATGCTGCCACGGTCTCTGAAATGGCCCGAAAGAATGTTCTTGATGCAATTCTTGTTGTGGTATTCTCTGGCGAACAGGTCCAGGAGGTCAGGCGCTCACGGACCAAGCTTGAAACATTGGAGACCCGCTATAGCCAAATTCTGGCGACTGCTGCAGTGATTGACCGTGATGGGCGACTTCTCTGGTCGCTGGCCGGGGAGGATAGCTTTCAGGCTCTGACCTTGCAATATCCGGATTTTGATGAAGCATATTACAATAAAACTGATCTTGTCCGAGTCAAAAATATCAGTCTGTCCGGAGTGGAAAAGGCGTTGGCTGAAGGTTCTGACAAAGATGGTGAACCGGCTCTGCCAAAAATGTATAAAAAATTATTTGCGGAGATCGTTGGAGGAATCAGTCCCAGCATCCTTGATCCTTTAAAATAACCCGAACGGAATAATTTCTGCTGACCCGTTTCCTGTGTTGACGCCCTCTGAATTTATCCAACAAATCTTACTCCCCTGCAGCTAGCTGCAGGGGAGTATCTGAGTCAAGAGATAGTTTGAAGTTTCATTAAATTGTTCACTAGCTGAGAATTATTTGCCTTCAAGGTTGACATGGGGAGGCAAAGCAGGTAAAAGCGAGCTTATAAACCTATTTTAGAACCTACCAGATCTATTTACCTGCTGCTGCAGGTTGGAAAATATAATTCCCCAAATTTTAAAATCTGATAAAGATCACTCAATCAATATATTAATTAGCGAAAAAAAGTTTGAACTTAACGATAAATATTATGCCTGCCTTGATTTTGACCCACTCCTGATGAAAGCTGCAACTTATTTTCGTATGGGAAGCCAACGACTGATTTTATTGTGATAAATAGATAATTATTTTACGTTTTATTGACCTATGAAAGGCCTGGCAAGGTTTACATTTTATAACCTTAAATTACGGGCTGGAGAACATTTATGAACCTGAAAGAACTGAAAAAGACAAAAATAGCGGACCTGATTGCCCTTGGTAAAGAACTCAACGTGGCAGAGCTTGGGGGGATGCGCCGGCAGGATCTCATCTACTCAATTCTCAAAGCGACTGCTGCGCAGAAAAAAGCGATCTTTGGAGAAGGGGTTCTTGAAATTCTCCCCGATGGGTTTGGTTTCTTGCGTGCTCCGGACGCCAACTATCTTCCCGGTCCCGATGATATTTATATTTCCCCTTCACAGATCCGCCGCTTTGCGTTGCGTACTGGTGATACTGTCGCCGGTCAGATCAGACCACCGAAAGAGGGAGAGCGCTATTTTGCCCTGCTAAAGGTAGCCGAAGTTAATTTTGAAGATCCGGCAAAAATGCGCGAAAAGACCTTTTTCGACAATTTGACGCCGCTGTTTCCAGATGAGCGGCTGATTTTGGAGACGACACCGGAAAATCAGGCAACCCGGGTTATTGACCTGGCGGCACCGATTGGTAAAGGGCAGCGTGGCCTTATTGTCGCTCCGCCACGAACCGGTAAGACGGTTCTGTTGCAGAATATTGCTAACTCCATCTCCGCCAATCACCCGGAAGTTTATCTGATTGTTCTGCTGATTGATGAACGCCCGGAAGAGGTGACCGATATGCAGCGCAATGTTGACGGTGAGGTTATTTCATCGACCTTTGATGAGCCAGCCAACAGACACGTTCAGGTCGCAGAAATGGTTATTGAAAAGGCCCGACGATTGGTCGAGCATAAGCGTGATGTTGTTAT
>CAZGKZ010000122.1:0-4185 GCA_964526315.1 uncultured Geobacteraceae bacterium | reverse complement strand
AAGCTAAGGGTTTGATTCTCTCTCCAACTCTCCTTCTCTGCGTCTCTCCGTTAAAGTTTTAGCGAATTTGTAATTCTCTCGATATCTCCCGGGGCAACGGTTTGACCCGCCGGACAAATTCCTTACTGGCAGTAATACACAATACATCGACTTCGTCTTCATCTTTCCCTTTTCCGTAGGAGGCGACAATTGCGGCTGCGGTCTCCAATGTTTCATCATCAGCATCTCCACAGAATACCCCCAGTGGGCCACTGAAGTTCTGGCAGCGAAGTTTAATCTGCTCCGGTTTGATCTGTTGCTGTAACGCTTCATTATCAGCTCGATGTCGACCTAGAATTAGCTTGGTAGTGGTGGAGAGACGGAATTGGCGGCCAACTTTAAGCAACTCAACATCGGTAACTGCTGCAGTAGGGTCGTGATCAAACAGGTCACGTAACTGGTTGGAAAATCCCTCCTCGGTGAGTAGACACCCCCCTCCTGAGCCGGGATAATCATGAAGTCCCCACTCTTTGGCAAGGGCTTGCTGGGGTCTACGTGACCGTCCCTGAAGATCGAGCAATTGATCCCGGTCAACCAAACCTGATTCTTCCATGCTGGTGATTGGCAATAGCTTTGCGCTCAAAGGGCGTAAGACCCGATCGGCAAAACCGGAGAGGTTGGCAACCGAACGGAGGGCATTGCTATTCTGGCTCATCGGGCGCTGCCCGAGAACTTCGCCGGAAAAGAGAAAATCAAAACCATCCCGGATCATTCGCTCTCCTGCCAGTTGAAACATCAGCGCATGACAGTCAATACAGGGGTTCATATTACGGCCGTAGCCATATTTTGGGTTCTTCACCACCTGCAGATGAATGTCTCCAATATTTTCGATAATCAGCGGGTGACCAATGGCTGCGGCAGCCTGTTTTGATTTGTCAGCATTAAAAAACGGGGTGACAAAGGATATTCCTGTGACTTCAATTCCCTGTCGCATCAGGGTCATAGCTGCTAAGCTGCTATCAAGTCCTCCGGAGATCAGTCCAAGTGCTTTTGTCATCAAGTTACCTTTAAAACTATGGGTTTTGGATTTGATTCTGGCTGAAGGATAAATATTTTCCTGGCTCGGTATTATCAATCCATCCAGAAACGTACTATGGGTGGGTGTCCCTTGCTGAGGATAAAACAGAAATGGGGGAAGCTTCTTGATGAAGAAGCTTCCCCCGGCTATTCAAGTTTGTCAGAAACAAATTTAAGCGTCCTTCTTTTTGTCCCCATCTTTTTGGGGAATTTCTTCAACTTGACCCTCTTCAATATCGTCATCGGTCTCATTGACCCCTTTTTTGAAGTTACGTAGCCCTTGACCCAGAGATTTACCAACCTGGGGTAATTTCCCGGCACCAAATACGATCATAACCAATACCAGAATGATCAATAACTCTTGAGTTCCCAATCCGAACATAGTTGACACTCCTTATATTTAATAAATCCATTTCAATATCAATTTGAGGCCGCTAAGCATACACCGGTCAGGGTTAAAAAACAATCAAAGTTCCGTTGACCTTGGACCGGGTTGTCGTTGCCGGTATAAAATTTTCGTGAAAAATCAATCAGCTTTGGGTATACTCACAAGCAGTAGAAAGAGGGGTGTTGATGAAAGAGAGAGATGAGGGTGCGCCATGGAAGGAACTTTAATTGAAGTTGTCTATCTGGATGGGACCGAAAGCTGCGTGAGTAATGATGTTCTCGATGTCCTGATTGCGACTGAAAAAATTCTCCGATTTAAGCGTCAAACCGGGTGGGTGGATATCATTCGTGAGAATGCTAATCTTCGTGATTACCGAAGTCGTGACGTTTATTCCGGTCAGGAACGACGCGCTCCGTGGCCAGAGAAGAAATAGTGCTTCGGGAAGATTACCCTTGCTTGAATTAGCCGATTTTCTCCTTCCGTTCCTGCTCAGTTTTGCAATCAATACAGAGGGTTGTCACCGGTCGGGCACGGAGCCGCTCTGCACCGATCATCTCATCACAGCTTTCACAAAGACCGAAGGTTCCATCTTTGATCCGCTCCAAAGCCTGACGGATTTTGTTGATCAACATCCGCTCCCGATCTCGAATCCGTAACTCAAAGTTTCGATCCGACTCAAGGGATGCCCGATCGGTTGGATCCGGAAAATTAGGGTTTTCCTCGGTCATGTCAGAGACAGTTTTTCCAACATCCTGTAGTAGTGAATCCAGCTGCAGGTTCAGTAGCTCTTTAAATTCTTCCAAAGTTTCGTTGTTCATAATGTTATCCTTCCTGGTGCATTGTTTTACTTTGCAGGCGGTTAAAAAACTATCTGCGTTGCGATTACTGTGTTGAAAATTATAATGCACCTCTGAGCTGAACGAAAATTATTAAAGTTAAAACGATAACAGCAAGCCAGGCCGAAAAAATATCACTGCACTTCCGGGGTGGATTGTCTGCCAGTTGTCTGATCTGATCGCTAACGATCCTTGCCGGGGCCGCTGACACCAGTTGTTTCAGCAATTCCCCGAAACGTTCGTAGCTGTTGGAGAGAATGATAAAATCATTCTCGCTGCTCAGACTGACAAAGACCCGTTTGCGCACCTGAATTGTATCAATCTCTGTCAACTCAGTATAACTTAAACGTTTGCTGCGAAACAATTTCTTTATTTCAACACTATCATCGGTGATATAAATTTTACGTAAGCTGCTCTCAATAAAAATAATCGAAACGGGCAACAGAAATACTACTAGAATGAGAATTTTTGCCAGTGGTAAATGTAAATATATGGCGCTGATCAACAATGTGAAACTGAGTAAGACAACCAACCCCAGCGGCAGAAGGAATTTTTTTCGAATTCTATAGGTTGATATTTCCATATGACTGCATCCAATAAAGTAGGTCAGGCTGAAATTTATCAGGTTTGGCAGCTTTTGCCAACACCGGTGGTCAGGAAAGCTTCCGGGTAAAGGTTCCACTTTTGCCGCCAGATTTTTTAAGCAGGCAGATTTCTTTAATCACCATTCCCCGATCAATCGCCTTGCACATATCATAGATGGTTAATGCTGCAACCGAAACTGCGGTGAGAGCTTCCATCTCTATTCCAGTCTGCCCGGTGACTTTAGCGGTTGCTGAAATGGTCACTTCACCGTGTTGTGGATCACTGTCAAAATCAATTTCTACAGCACTCAACGGCAGGGGGTGGCAGAGGGGGATCAGGGTGGACGTCTGCTTTGCGGCCATAATTCCGGCTAACCGGGCCACCGCAAAGACATCCCCTTTTTTTGTCCTCTGGGTCAGGATCTGCTGTAACGTTTCCGGTTTCATCTGCACTTTACCGCCGGCAACGGCCTCCCGAACAGTCAGCGGTTTCTCGCTGACATCCACCATAACGGCTTTACCTTCTTGGTTGAAGTGGGTCAATTCCTCAGACATCGGATTGCTTTCTTCTTGGGGGGAGGTTACCTGCCCCTTTCCGGTTAAACAAAAATGAGATCAAGTGCTTCGCTGGCATGTTTGACCCCGATCAATTTTATGTTTTTTGGAACATCAAGATTCTTCAGGTTTCCCTGAGGGAGAATGCATTGGCTAAATCCTAACCGGGCCGCTTCTTTAACCCGGAGTTCCGGTTGGGAAATTGCTCGGACCTCCCCGGTGAGACCAATCTCCCCAAACAACACTAACTTTGGATTGATCACCCGGTTGAGATGACTTGAGGCTAAGGCTGCAACCGCTGCCAGGTCAATGGCTGGCTCATCGAGGCGAACTCCACCGGCAACATTGAGAAAAATGTCCTGACCCGCCAGGGATAGTTCGATTTTCTTTTCCAGAATTGCAATCAGCAGGGCAATTCGTTTGTGGTCAATGCCGATGGCAGTCCGTTGTGGGGTGCCGAAAGAACTGCTTGATACCAGTGCCTGTATCTCCACCAATAGTGGTCTGCTCCCTTCAAGGGAGGCTACCACGGCACTGCCGGCACTTTTTTCCGGGCGCTCAGCCAAAAACAGTTCTGAGGGATTGCTGACCTCTTGCAGCCCCTGCTGCTGCATCTCAAATACTCCAATTTCATTGGTTGAACCAAAGCGATTTTTGACCGCCCGGAGAATTCGGTAGGGATGTCCCGGATCCCCCTCAAAGTAAAGGACAGTATCAACCATGTGCTCCAGAACTCTCGGTCCGGCAATGGCACCATCTTTGGTGA
>CAZGKZ010000121.1:0-4186 GCA_964526315.1 uncultured Geobacteraceae bacterium | reverse complement strand
CGGCTGGTCCATTCTCCCCAACTTAACTTTTCATTTTTCCGCACGGCAGCCGATGCATAGTGTTCAGCAGGAGCTCCCTCCAACGGTAGATAACCAAGTTCCAAATTGGGAAAGAGCTTTCCTTGATAAAATAGTGCCGAGCCAATACCGGTTCCCAAAGTTAAGATCAATACGGTACCCATTCTCCCCCGTCCAGCACCAAAGACCATCTCCGCTAATCCAGCCGCATCGGCATCGTTGATGACAGAGCAAACACACCCGGTTTCTTGCTGCAAAATCTCCCGAGCATCAACACCTACCCAACGAGAGTCAATGTTGGCAGCAGTCTTGACCACCCCATCCTGGATAACGGCAGGAAACCCACAACCAATAGAACCATGCCAGTTGAATAATCTGACCAGTTCACCGGTCGCGCTAATAACCCTGTCAGGGGTTGCCGGTTTCGGGGTTTCAAGCAGCAGGGGTTCAGAAACCAGCAGACCGGTTTCAACCGTGACGACCGCCCCCTTGATACCACTCCCACCGATATCTATTCCAAGAATATCCATATCAATTATATCTCCACACAACACATATATATTTTATCATTTTCAGCAGCTGTGTTATCTTCACCGTCTAACTTTACCCTAAGAAGCATAACAGAATGAAACTAAACGACGAACAAAATAAGAACTTTTTCAGTGGTGTTGTCCTTGCCTATCTGGTTTTACTCCTCCATATTCTGCTGATGGTCGGGTTGGGTATTACTGTTGTTGTCATCAAAGGAATTTATGACTTTCGCTGGCTGATTCTTTTGGCCGGTATCGCAATAATTGGGGGATCGGGTTACTATTTTTATCGATACTTCAAAGAGCACAAACAAAAACTTCACGACCTCATGTCTGACCCGGCATTTAATGACCGTACCCTGGAAATCAGTTTAATGGGGGGAATGGCAACAGTGCGGTTAGGACATAAGGATGATAATATTAAATTGATTCAAGCAGATGAAACTGAGGTCAAACAACTGGAACAGCCAAAGTCTGTGCAAATAAAAGAGCTAACAGAACTAACCCGGATGCTGGACGATGAACTGATTACCCGAGAAGAATTCTTACAGCTTAAAAAAGAGATCATCTAATAGGAGAGAGAGATGCCCTTACCCGTTATAACCCTCGGCGCAAGTGATGGACAATTAATCCAGCAACTGGGGAAAATGAGTAATCGGCATGGCCTGATTGCCGGAGCAACGGGAACTGGAAAAACCGTCACATTGCAGGTTCTGGCCGAAGGTTTTTCAAAACTTGGAGTTCCTGTTTTTGCCGCAGATATCAAAGGGGACCTTTCCGGCCTGGCGGCAACCGGAAAGAGTCATCCCAAGATTGACGAAAGACTGGCGCAGATTCCTTTACCCAATTATCGATTGCAACCCTGCCCAACTCTGTTCTGGAGCATCGATAACGACAAAGGGCACCCGGTACGAACAACTATCTCTGAAATGGGTCCGCTGTTGCTGGCCAACCTGCTCGAGCTGAATGAAACACAAAGTGGCATCCTCTATGCTGCATTTGAAATTGCCGATGACGAAGGGATGCTGCTCCTTGATCTCAAGGATCTCCGTTCTCTCCTTCTCTGGATGGGGGAAAATGCCAAAGATCTCCGACATGAATATGGCAATATTGCATCAGCCAGTATCGGAGCGATCCAACGCCGTCTGCTGGTTTTAGAGGAACAGGGAGCCGATCAATTCTTTGGTGAGCCCGCCTTACAACTGAGAGACCTGATGAACTGCGATTTTTCCGGTCGTGGGGTAATCAGCCTGCTTGATGCCAGCACCCTGATCCACCGTTCCCCAAAAGTCTATGCCGCCTTTCTCTTGTGGCTTCTAGCTGAGCTTTTTGAACAACTCCCTGAGGTTGGTGATGCAGATCGACCCAAATTGGTATTGTTTTTCGATGAAGCCCACCTGTTGTTCAATGATGCGCCGAAAAGTCTGCTGAATAAGATTGAACAAGTAGTACGGCTGATCCGATCCAAAGGGGTTGGCATCTACTTTATCACCCAGAGTCCTCTGGATATTCCAGAGGATATTTTGGGTCAATTGGGAATGAAAATTGAGCATGCACTGCGTGCCTTCACCGCAAAAGACCGTAAAACCGTCAAAGCGGTTGCCGATTCGTTCCGCAGCAATCCGGCATTCGATACCCAGGAGGTCGTGACTCAACTCGGAACCGGAGAAGCATTGGTCTCTGTTCTTGACGAAAAAGGGGCGCCCACTCCCGTTGAACGGGTTTTGATCTCTCCACCTGAAAGCCAGATCGGCCCGATTGATTTGCAAGCCAGACAAACACTAATACAGCGTTCCCCGATTGGGAACCGTTACAATCAGCCCGTAGATCGTGAATCGGCCTATGAACTGCTGAAAGAGAAAGCAGCCGACCGGGCCAGAGAACAACAAGAAGAAGTGGCTCGCCTGAAGGCGGAGAAAGAACAGCAAAAACTAGAAAAATTGCAACGCAAAGGATCGGGTCGCAAGCGTCAAAGTGTTGCGGAAGCGATGATGAAAAGTGCTGCCCGCTCGATCGGCAGTCAACTCGGGCGACAGATTATCCGCGGAGTCCTTGGCTCACTTTTCGGCAGAAGATAGAAATCAGGGTGGGGGATAGGATGAGCGGTACAGAACACCAGGAGGACTGACGTCAGTCAGCCCTCCTGATAATTTTTCAGGCTGAAGTCATCCGGCGACAGCCGAGTCATTTTTATTCTTTCTCGATTTCATAAAGGATCTCAACATCGGGAAGAACAGGATAAAGAGTGTCGTAAGATTAATTCCCAGCGTCAGCGGTCGTTGCCACATAAAACTGAGAGAATCATCATAAATCATCAGTGCCCGACGCAGATTATCTTCCATCAGCCCACCAAGGATAAATCCAAGCAGCAACGGAGCCATGGGGAAATTCATCAAGCGCAAAGCCATTGCTGCCAGACAGAAAAATACCATCATCAGGATATCAAAATCGTTGAAAGTGACCAGATAAACTCCCATCAAAGAAAAGAACAGGATCATCGGCACCATAAAGTTTCGGGGGATGGCTAATAGTTTTGCAAAGTAGGGAATTAAGGGTAGATTTAAAACCAGCAGAAAAATGTTCCCCAGATACATTGACATGATGATTCCCCAGAATACTTCTGGGCTGTCGGTAAACATCCTTGGGCCGGGTTCAATTCCATAAGCAATCAAAGCACCCAGCATCACGGCCGTGGTCCCGGAACCGGGAATTCCCAGACATAGCAAAGGGACAAAAGAGCCCGAACTGGCAGCATTATTACCGGTTTCCGGTGCCGCCAAACCGCGCAGACTCCCTTTACCAAATTTGGCCTGTTCTTCCGGCGGAGCCAGGTTACGTTCCATTCCATAGGCCATAAAAGAGCCCAGCGTTGCCCCGGCACCGGGAAGAACTCCGATAAAAAAGCCGAGGATGGAGGATCGGGCAATCGTTGGGGCAATCAGTTTAAACTCTTCTTTGGTTACTTTCAGGCTTTTAAACCCAATCATTTTCGGTTTTAAACTGTCGGATGAAGCATCACGATTCAGAATAATTGAAAGAGCTTCGGTAAGTGCAAAAGTTGCCATTGCCAACATCAGAAATTCAATTCCATCCAGCAATTCCAGAGAACCGAAGGTAAATCGCTGCACTCCAGAAGTCTGGTCTGTCCCGACAGTTGCCAGCATCAACCCCAACACCACCATCAACAGTGCTTTCAGCACCCCACCCCGCCCGGCAAATGCTGAAACCGCTGTCAACCCAAGAATCATCAGAGCAAAGTAATCAGCTGATTGAAAACTGGTTGCCACGCTGGCCAACATCGGAGCAAAAACCATCAGCAGAATAACGGAAACAGTTCCCCCGGAAAAAGAGGAGTATGCAGCAATAGCCAAAGCTTTCCCAGGATAACCCTGCCTAGCCAGTGGATAGCCATCCAGTGCCGTTGCTACCGTTGCTGCCTCACCCGGCGCATTGATCAAAATGGAGGACGTTGACCCGCCAAAAATAGCACCATAATAAACACCAGAAAGCAGAACCATTCCGGTTGTCGGATCAAGCCCGTAGGTAACAGGTATCAACAGAGCAACAGCGGTAATCGGCCCCAACCCAGGTAACATTCCGATCAAACTGCCCATGAAGCAGCCAAACAGAACCATCGC
>CAZGKZ010000120.1:0-4239 GCA_964526315.1 uncultured Geobacteraceae bacterium | reverse complement strand
ATTTAAGATGACTCGTCCTGAAAAATAAAATTCTTACAGTCTGAAAGCAACAATGAAAGAACAAAAAACGGACTTAGATCCAGATTTTGTAAAAAAACTCCAAGTAGGGCTGAACGCCAAAACAGAGGAATTATTCCAACTAATCCTCGATCCAGATACCAATTTCCTGAAAACCCTACTCAAAAACCGCCAGATCAACGAGGATCATCTTCTCGTCCTGCTGAAACGGCGTGATCTGACAGAAGAACTGATTGATTCTATTTACCAAAAAAACAAGCAATCCCCCAGCCATCGTATTATCCTGGCATTAGCCAAAAACCCTGCAACTTCAGGAACACTGATACGAAATTTGCTGCCGCTACTACGGTTATTTGAGCTGGTTGACCTGTGTTTTATCCCCGGGGTGACACCGGATCAAAAACTGGCAGCGGAGCGGACTATCCTGCAGAGGCTGCCGACCACCCCCCTTGGCAATAAAATCACTTTGGCCCGCCGTGGAACAGCTAATATGGTGGGGGCATTAGTAAAAGAAGGTCATCCACAAACATTTGAAGTCTGTCTGAGCAACCCCCACCTTAAAGAAGCGGCAATTTATCAATTTCTCCGTGGAGCAACAGCCAGTGCCGAAACTATTTCAATGGTTGCCCGGCACAATCGCTGGAATCAACGCCCTAACCTTTGTCTCGCCATTTTAAAGAATCAAAAAACTCCAGACATCTGGCTCACCCTCTGGCTACCAAAAATGCACAAGCATATCCTTAAACAACTTTTAGCCAGTTATCGGACAAATTCAAAAAGAAAAATTTTGTTAGAAACGGAATTAAAAAGACGGATGTGATCAAATTTTCAGTCATGCGTATCTTGCCCCCCCTATAGCTTTTCTAAATTTTGATTAAAGCTCAACGAGATTTGATATTCTTCAATCCCCGGCATGATTAATTGTCTTTACTTAATCTGTATTTATGTGTAAATTCAAATAGAGATCGTCTTACCTAAACCTATACCGATTTCTGTAAGTTGATCTCCTTGGAGATGATTTTATGCATTTGACAAAAAAAGACGTTCTGGCATTGATCTTTGTTCTGTTGGCCTTAGCGCTAACTTCATTACCGGTCCAAGCCGCACAAGTCTGTTATTAACAGATAAATCAAGGACAAACAATGCATCAAGACGATCAACTCAAGCAACTTATTACAAAAGAGATAAATCTCCCCTCGCCTCCTGCGATTGCTGTGCAAATCCTTAATACAATGCAAAAGGAAGAAGCTGCCCTGAGTGAACTGGCAAGAATTATTTCTGCCGACCCGGCATTAACCGGGAAAATGCTGCAAATTGCTAATTCGGGATTTTATACACTAAAAAGTGAAGTGACCAATATTGATCGAGCTCTTTCTGTACTCGGTACCAATATCATCAAAAACATTGCTCTCTCCTTTGTCATTGCTACCGATCTACGTGGAGAAGAACATACTAGTTTCGATTTTGATGATTATTGGCGTCGTTCTGTCACTTCGGCTGTGGCTGCAGAGCTGCTATCACAGCGATTGGGAGAAAAAGACGAAGATATTTTTGTCACTGCACTTTTGCATGACATCGGAATGCTGGTGATGTTCCTTCACAAAAGGGGGGAATATAGTGATTTGCTACAGGGGGCTAAACTATCAGATCAACCTTTGACATCCCTGGAGAATGAAAAATACAATTTTGACCATCAACAGGTCGGTAACGTTCTGATCCAAACCTGGGGGCTTCCGCAAAGGATTTGTGACGCAATTGGTTTCCACCACAATCCAGAAACAGCTCCAGAGGAAAGTCAGAAGACGGCTAAAATTCTCCAGTTTGCAGATCAACTTGCTGCAATCTACAACGAAACCGATACCGCAGAAAAAGCGCGGATCCTTCAGGGGCAACTACAAGAAAACTATTCTTTGAAACAAGATCAGATTCGTGAATTACTGGATGAGGTTGCGGACAAAAGTGTCAAAATTTTAAAAACCTTTGAAATAGAACCCGGTGACATGCGCCCTTATTCACAAATGCTTCAGGAAGCAAATGAAGAGCTGGGACGACTTAATCTCTCTTATGAACAGATAGTTATTGAACTCAAAGAAGCTAAGAACAAATCAGAGCGTCTGACCCACGAGCTTCAAGACGCTAATTTGCGTTTGAGTGATATGGCATATATTGACGCTCTTACAGGATTATATAATCACCGCTATTTTCAGGAAACATTAGCCACAGAACTGTCACGAGCCAGCAGATATCACTCTTCGGTTTCACTGATTTTTTTTGACATCGATTTTTTCAAAAAAGTAAACGATACCTATGGGCATCCAGCAGGAGATCAAGTGTTAAAAAATATTGCCACTGAAGTTAAAAAAGCTGTGCGGCCAAGCGATATTGTTGCCCGTTATGGTGGTGAAGAATTTGTGGTCATCCTACCCGAAACAGATATCACCGGAATCAAAGTTTTTGCGGCGCGGCTCAGACGCTGCGTGGAAGGACTTATCACCGAAGCAGAAGGACAACAGATCATGGTTACAGTCAGCGTAGGGGGAGCAACACACAGTCCCGAGCAACTTAAAACCAGTAAAGAGTTACTGATTCAGACTGCTGATCGCGGGCTCTACATGTCCAAAGAAAATGGTCGAAATCAAGTCACAATCCTGGCAACAGAGAACTCTTCTTCAATATAAAAATGGAACCAATATGCAAACTAATGAAAATTATCTCCAAATACAACAACTGATTGAAAGCGATCTGAATTTCCCCTCACCGCCTGCGATTGCAGTTAAAATCCTCAATGCGGTACAGCAAGACGATGCAGCATTGACCGAGATTGGTGAAATCATCACAGCAGATCCTGCTCTAACGGCTAAGATGCTGAGAGTTGCTAATTCTGAAATATTTTCATGCAATAGCGAAATAAAAAATATCAATCGTGCGATGTCTGTACTGGGAACCAATATTATTAAAAATATCGCCCTCTCATTTGTTATTGCCGCGGAGATGAACCACAACACCGGCGAGGAGGAGAGTGGTTTTAATTTTGATCTTTATTGGCGACGTTCTATTACCGCTGCAGTTTCTGCAGATTTAATCGCCAAAGCTGCACAATTCAAGAATGATGATATTTTTGTGACTGCCCTGCTTCAAGATATTGGCATGCTGGTCATCAGTCTGAGCAAGGGGAAAGAATATACAAAACTATTAAAAGAGGCACAGTCTACGGGGACATCCCTGATCGATCTGGAAAAAGAAAAATACGGTTTTAATCATCAGCAGGCAGGATATGCCTTACTGGTAAGTTGGCATCTTCCTAACTCTATTTCTGAACCAATTCTCTATCATCATGAGCCGGAAAATAGTGCCGAAAAGTGCCGTGAATCTGCTGAGATTATCCATCTTTCAAATCAATTAGCCGATATCTACAACAAAACTGAAACGGCTGAAGATGCACGTCTCATTCAGCAAAAACTCGTTGCAAAATTTGGAAAAACAGAGGCTCAGGCCCTTGACTTGCTTGACACCACAGCCATTAACAGCAGCGAAATGATCAAAACCTTTGATCTTGATCCTGAAGAGATCAAACCGTACTCATTGCTTCTTCAGGAAGCAAACGCTGAATTGGGAAAACTGAACCTGAGTAACGAACAAATGATTCTTGAAATGCGCGAGGCCAAAGAGAAAGCAGAAAGGCTTGCCCACGAACTGCAGGACGCTAACTCTCGTCTAAAAGAATTAGTTTATCGTGATGGGCTGACCGGGCTCTATAATCACCGTTATTTTCAGGAATCCCTCGATAATGAAATTTGCCGGGCAAAAAGGTATAAATCTTCAGTTTCATTGATTATATTTGATATTGATTTTTTCAAAAAAGTAAACGACACCTATGGTCACCCCGCTGGAGATTTGGTTCTGATGAATATTTCCAGTGCGGTTCAAAGCGCCGTTCGACCCTGCGACATCGTTGCCCGTTATGGTGGTGAAGAATTTGCCGTCATCCTTCCAGAAACCAGTGCCGCTGGCGTCAAAGTTTTTGCCGCACGACTTAGACGTTGCGTTGAAGGGATTGCAACCTTAGTTGACGGACAACTTATTTATGTAACTGTCAGTGCAGGAGCCACGACTTTCAATGCCGAACAGACTAACGTTGACAAAAACAAGCTCATAGAGACGGCAGATCGCGGAATGTATAAGTCTAAACAAAACGGTCGCAATCAGGTTACGGTTCTGGAA
>CAZGKZ010000119.1:0-4273 GCA_964526315.1 uncultured Geobacteraceae bacterium | reverse complement strand
TCGCAAATTTGACGCTACTCCCACTGTTGTTGCTAACTTGGAAATCTGGTAAAAATAAAATCACTGGCACGTAATCGCTAAATAGGCTATGGTGCGCGTCTTTTGCCAAAATCTCTTTTAAATACAGGAACCTTATGTCTGAAGAAACTATCCCATCGTTTAAAGAATTCGCTCTTGCCCCTGCCGTTTACAAAGTTATCAATGAAGTTGGCTATGAAACACCAACGCCGATACAAGCACAGAGCATTCCCCCATTGCTGGAGGGACGGGATCTGTTAGGACAGGCACAAACCGGTACTGGAAAGACGGCGGCCTTCGCCCTGCCATTACTCAGTCGACTGAATCCAAAGAAAAAAGTTCCGCAGATACTGGTATTAACCCCGACTCGGGAGTTAGCGCTACAGGTTGCAGAAGCAATGCAGACCTATGCCAGACATCTTAAGGGATTTCAGGTTTTACCGGTCTACGGTGGTCAAAATATGGGGCAACAGCTGCGCCAGTTACAGCGTGGGGTTCAGGCGATTGTCGGGACACCGGGACGAATTCAAGATCATCTGCGTCGCGGAACTTTGAAGCTGGATAAATTAAGTTGCATCGTCATCGATGAAGCTGATGAGATGTTAAAAATGGGCTTTATTGAAGAAGTTGAGCAGATTCTTGATTATGCCCCGGAAGAACGGCAGACAGCATTGTTTTCAGCAACGATGCCAAAAGAGGTTATGAAGGTTGCACGTAAACACCTGAATGACCCAATCGAAATAAGAATAAAATCTAAAACATCAACAGTGGAAACAATTTCTCAGCGTTTCTGGCAGGTGAAAGGGTTACATAAACTTGATGCTTTGACCCGGATTCTGGAAGCTGAAGAAATTGACGGAATGTTGATTTTTGTCCGCACTAAAGTTGCGACTGTCGAGTTAGCAGAAAAACTGGAAGCACGGGGCTTTTCCAGTGCAGCACTTAACGGTGATATGACTCAGATGCTCCGGGAAAAAACTGTGGAGCATTTGAAAAATGGCTCCCTGGATATTGTTGTTGCCACCGATGTTGCCGCGCGTGGCCTAGATGTCAAACGGATCAGCCACGTCGTCAATTACGATATCCCTTACGATACAGAGGCCTATATCCACCGGATTGGTCGGACCGGACGTGCCGGACGCGAGGGAAAAGCAATCCTCTTTGTTGCACCACGGGAAAAACGGATGTTAGCGGCTATTGAACGGGCAACCCGACAGCCGATTAAAGCGATGGCACTGCCCAGCCGTAAAGACATCACCAATCGCCGCATCAACCAGTTTAAGGAACAAATTGCCAGCGCCATGGAATCTGAAGATCTGGAATTTTTCGAGGAACTGATCGACGCCTATCAGAGTGAATATGATATTGGGCATCGAAAAATTGCCGCCACCCTTGCCTACCTGTTGCAAAAGGAACGCCCCTTAAATCCCGATGAACAGTTTGTAGAAGAGGTTCGTCCGGAGCGTCAAGAACGAGAGAGAAGCCCGAGGCGTGAAAGAAAAACCAGCGACGATCAGATGCAAACCTACAGAATTGAAGTGGGTCGTAAACATGGTGTTGAGCCGGGGAATATTGTCGGCGCCATCAGTAACGAGGGGAAACTCAACAGTCGTGAGATCGGCAGAATCCGTCTGTTTGACCAATTCAGTCTGGTTGATCTACCAAAGAATCTGTCTCAGGATGTCTTGCACAAACTCAAAGGTGTCTGGGTCTGCGATGAACAGTTACAGATCAGTCCCGATAGCGGTTCATACAAAGCGCCCACCCGTGATGCAGGAAAACGGGACCGCTTCAGTAAGGGGAAAAGCAGCTTTAAAAAGTATGGGGCACGGTCACAAAAACCCTTCGGAACTCGGCGGGGAACACCTAAAAAGTAGACTGTTCTTCAGCTTATTGAGTGTTATCTCCCCTGTTGTTATCAACGGGGGAAGCAGTAATTTTCAGTCAACTCTTCCTTAGCCAGAACAATCTGCCACAACTGGTTCTCACGGGCTCGAAAAGAACCGGCACTGGCAAGCAGATAGTAGGTCCACATTCGGCGGAATCGCTCATCATATTTTCCTTGTAATTCAGGCCAGTTTTTTTTGAAGTTCTCGTACCAGGCCATCAGGGTCCGATCATAATCATGACCAAAGTTATGCCAGTCTTCGAGAACAAAACACCCCTCAAAGGAGGAGCTGATCTGCTGTGAAGACGGGATCACGCCATTGGGAAAAATATACCGCTCAATCCAAGGGTCAGTCCTTTTTGCCGGAGTATTCCCACCGATGGTGTGGAGGAGGAATAAACCATCATCTTTGAGGAGTTCTCTGATTTTTTCAAAGTAGGTACGGAAATTTTTATATCCGACATGTTCAAACATCCCGATCGAAAAGATCCGGTCAAATTGCCCCTCAAGATCCCGATAATCCTGAAGCCGAATCTCAACTGGTAAGTTTCGACAATTTTCTTCAGCCAGTTTTGCCTGCTCCTTGGAAATAGTGACACCAACAACTTCAACGCCGTAGTTTTCAGCAATATAACGAGCAGCACCACCCCACCCACAGCCGACATCAAGAACCCTTTGACCCGGCTCCAGGTGGAGTTTTTGACAGGTCAACTCCAGTTTATCACGTTGTGCATCCTCAAGGTTTTTAGCATTTCTCCAATATCCACAACTGTAAATCATCCTTGAGTCGAGCATCGAACGATAAAGATCATTGCCAATATCATAATGGTTTTTACCTACCATATAAGCGCGGCGGGAAGATTGGCGATTAAAAAAATTGGCTCTTAACAGATCAAAAAGAACAATCAATGACTTAAATTGATCATCAAGGTGAGATTTAATCAGTCGGGTCACCAACTGATCCAGTGATTCAGTCTCCCACCAGCCATCCATATATGCCTCGCCGAACCCCAGGCTCCCTTTCGCCAAAACTCTTTGAAAAAGTCGCTTATTCTTGATCTTGATATCCCATGGTCGCTTCCCCTCTAACCCGATATCAGCACGATCAAGCATGGATTCGACATGTTTTCGTAAGATACTTTCAGTCATAGCAGTCTCCTGATAATTCAGCTCACAAAAAACTCAATTGACAAAAGCATAAACCAGCAATAACCCGGTCAAGACGCAGGAAGCACAAAAGTAAACATATGTGATATTTTAAACTCTACCTACACTATAAAATTTACAACGATTTATCTGAATGTCAAGTACCGCAAAGGTAAAAATGGTCAATACGGGGAGAATTGAAACTTGTTTTCCCTGTTGTGAAACGGTGGATATTTCTATTGAAATTAAGTAAAATAGCCACTGAAGTTAAAGGAGTTTTACTATGGAACGATGGTTGAAACTGCAAAATGGCAGTGATATTCGTGGTGTTGCAATTGCAGGTGTTGATGGGCAACCCGTTACTCTTGACGATCCGATTGTCCGCTCAATTGGCTGCGCCTTCACTCAGTGGTTGGCACAACGACTGGGAAAACCGGTTACACAACTGAGGATTTCTGTCGGTCACGATTCACGTATCTCGGCAGACCGGATCAAAACCGCTATCTTCCAGGGATTAATAATTTCCAGAGCAACCGGTTTTGACTGTGGACTCGCTTCGACACCAGCCATGTTCATGTCGACGGTATTTGAAAACCATCGCTATGACGGTGCAATGATGATCACCGCCAGCCATCTCCCTTTCAACCGTAACGGCATAAAGTTTTTCCTCCGCAATGGTGGGCTGGAAAAACAAGATATTACAGAAATTCTGACTTTGGCAGCAGAGATCGGAGAAGTGACCGAGAAACCCGACATTGTGGCACCAGCAATCAATTTAATGGACGACTATGCTGCTCATCTTATTACCATTATCCGTAAGATGACCGGTTCAATCACCCCCCTTTCGGGACTGAAGATAGTCGTCGATGCCGGAAACGGTGCCGGTGGCTTTTTTGTCGATAAAGTTCTGCAACCCCTCGGGGCAGATACAACCGGCAGCCAATTTCTTGAACCCGACGGAATGTTCCCTAACCACATTCCCAATCCAGAAGACAAACAGGCAATGGCCGCAATTATTGCTGCAGTTAAAAAGAATAACGCCGATTTTGGAATTATTTTTGATACCGATGTCGATCGTGCTGGTGCTGTTGATAAGAATGGGAGACCTATCAATCGCAACCGGTTTATCGCCCTGATGGCAACTATCGTTCTCGAAGAACATCCCGGATCGGTCATTGTCACCGACTCGGTCACATCAACCGGACTTAAATGGTGGATTGA
>CAZGKZ010000118.1:0-4317 GCA_964526315.1 uncultured Geobacteraceae bacterium | reverse complement strand
AATTACTTTTCTTACAAATAGATAACCTGGAACAGCCGACGCTAATTATTTTGGAAAAGGATACCCACATGTCAGACAGCTTTCAGATAATCTTCCGTGAACGCCAGGAAATCTCCACTAGATACGATGTTGAACACGAAGCCATCTGGTGCTACTTCAACCCAAAAAAACGTCCTTGCTTTTCCAGTGTCCTGTTGCGTGAAGCTAATGAAATCCAACATGCGGTCATCAATTATTTTAAAGCCAACGGGGCACAGCCAAAATATCCGGTCCGCTACCTGATTCTTGCTTCACAAACACCGGGAGTTTTTAATTTTGGCGGTGACCTGAATCTATTCGTGCAACTGATTGTAGAACAGAAACGGGAACAGCTCTTTGAGTATGCCAAAAGCTGTATCGATATCTGCTATCTCAATGCGGTTAACCTCCATCTGCCCCTGACGACAATTTCTCTGGTAGAAGGTACGGCACTGGGTGGAGGATTTGAATCGGCACTATCAAGTAATGTCGTCATTGCCGAAAAACAGGCACAGATGGGCTGCCCGGAAATTCGCTTCAACCTGTTTCCCGGAATGGGAGCCTACAGTTTTCTGGCACGCATTCTCGGAATGAAAAAAACAGAAAAAATATTGCAGGACGGTAAAGTCTATACGGCTGCGGAAATGTACGATATGGGAATTGTTGATGTCTTGGCAGAAACAGGTGAAGGGGGTAGTGCGGTCAATCAGTTTATTAAAAAACATCGCCGAACGGGGAATGGCATGCGGGCGATCAAAGAAGTGGGTCAGTTTTACAGTCCGATTTCCTACGAAGAACTGATTGGAATTACAAAAATCTGGGTTGATGCCGCATTGCGTTTAACCCGCAAAGACCTGCGCACCATGGAACGGCTGGTTACCGCACAAAACAGTGGGAACTATCTGCCAGATATGCAAGCACAAAACGTACAGTTCTTACGTACCAAACAAGACCGCCGGATCAGTGATGACCATCCCGAGCAGTTCCTGGCTGAACAGCAGTATCAAACAGACAGACGGGTGACCACTGATCGACGTATTTATAACTAGTCAGGAATACGGGACTGCCCCGCATGGAGCAGTCCCGTATTTCATTACAGCCCCATTTTTCTGAAAAAAGGGAAGTAAATATCAGCCCTTCCCGGCACTTCCAAGAACAGCCTCGTTCTTATGTTTGATCAATGAGATCAATTCATTTCTGGCGGCACCGAGATATTTTCGGGGATCAAATTCAGCAGGATTATTAGCTAAAAACTCCCGAACCTTGGCCGTCATCGCCAACCGACCGTCAGAGTCGATATTGATTTTGCAGACAGCACTGGCAGCAGCCTTACGTAATTGCTCTTCAGGGACACCGACAGCACCATCCATCTTGCCACCATACTGATTAATCAGTGCCACATATTCGGGGATAACGCTGGACGCTCCGTGCAGGACAATTGGGAAACCGGGGATCCGTTTTTCGCACTCTTTTAGAATATCAAACCGCAGTTCAGGAACCGACTCCCCCTCCTTGAGCTTGAATTTATAAGCACCATGACTGGTTCCAATGGAGATTGCCAACGAGTCGACACCGGTTTTCTTGACAAAATCTTCCACCTCCTCAGGCTGGGTATAAGTCGATTTTTCGGCAACGACCTCATCCTCTATCCCGGCAAGAACCCCCAGCTCACCCTCAACAGTGACATCATGAGCATGGGCATATTCAACCACTTGACAGGTCAGAGCGACATTTTCATCATAGGGAAGATGTGAACCATCAATCATGATTGATGAAAATCCGGTATCGATACAGCTTTTGCATAGCTCAAAAGAATCACCGTGATCCAGATGAAGGACAATCGGTATATCAGCCCCCAGCTCCTTTGCCATCTCAACCGCCCCCTTTGCCATATGGCGGAGCATAGTTTCGTTGGCGTAATTCCGGGCCCCTTTACTGATCTGCAGGATCACCGGTGAGCGGGTTTCAGCACAAGCGGTGATGATAGCCTGTAACTGCTCAAGATTATTAAAATTATAGGCAGGAATAGCATACCCACCATCAACCGCCTTACGAAATATTTCCCGAGAATTGACTAATCCAAGATCTTTATAACTGACGACATCACCCATTGATTAATCCTCCATAAAAAATTGTGGATAACAGACTATGATATTCACCCGAAAGAAAGTTGCAAAAGCGTTAAAGTTAAATTAGTATACGCAGGTTTTAAGAGTACGGAAAGATAAAACCTACCAACTGTTCATACCAACATACCACGAAAGGGTTGCCTGATCATGGTTGACACAAAAACTGCTGAATATTTCGATGAGTGGAAAGAACGTGAAGCGATTGCCGAGGCAATGGCTCCGTTAATTGGCAAGCTGTATCGTGATCAAGAAGTGATCTGTACTGTTTTTGACCGCCCCTTGGTCAATCAGTCAACGATTGAGATATTGCGTGCCCACCGTTTTGCCCGGCAGATTATCAGCCGTGAAATCTGGGTCAAAGATACCTACCCGATTCTTCAGGCTATGATGACTATGGATCTGGCACCCGCTCGAGTTGATCTGGCAAAACTGGCACTCCGTTATCAGGATCATGATGGAGATATCAACTCATTTGTTGCTGAGCAACTTGAAGGGTTGAATACCGGGAAGAGCCGCCAGTTAAGTGAACCGCGCGACGTAGTTCTTTACGGTTTTGGGCGGATTGGTCGTCTGGTTGCCAGAATTCTGATTGAACAGGCCGGTGGAGGTAATAATCTGCGCCTCCGGGCTGCTGTGGTAAGAAAAGGGAGTGAAGATGACCTGGTCAAACGGGCCAGCTTATTACGCCGCGATTCCGTCCATGGCCACTTTAAAGGGACAATCCGGGTTGATAAGGAAGAAAATGCGATTATTGCCAACGGCAATCTGATCCGGATCATTTATGCAAATTCCCCCGAGGAAGTTGACTATACCAAGTACGGGATCAACAATGCGATTGTTATCGATAATACCGGCAAATGGCGGGATCGCGAAGGTTTGGGTCAGCACATCAAAACTGCTGGGGCATCACAGGTTCTCTTGACCGCTCCGGGAAAAGGGGATATCCCCAATGTTGTTTATGGTGTCAACAATGAGCTGCTTGAAGCCAATGAAGCCATTTTATCAGCTGCCAGCTGTACCACGAATGCCATTGTTCCGGTATTGAAAGCAGTCAATGATAAATATAGTATTGAAGCCGGACATATTGAAACTTGCCACAGCTATACCAATGACCAGAACCTCATCGATAACTACCACAATAAAGAACGGCGCGGACGAAGTGCCCCACTCAATATGGTTATCACAGAAACTGGTGCGGCCAAAGCAGTTGCCAAAACGTTACCGGAGCTGGCCGGAAAACTGACCGGGAATGCTATCCGGGTCCCCACCCCCAACGTTTCACTGGCAATTCTCAACCTGACTCTGGAAAAAGAAACAACCGTCGAGGAATTGAATAACTACCTGCGGGATATCTCTTTAAACTCACCACTCCAGGATCAGATTGATTACACCAATTCACCCGAAGCAGTTTCGACCGATATGGTTGGATCTTCCTACGCCGGAATTGTCGACTCCCTTGCCACCATCGTGCAGGGAAACCGGTGTGTCCTCTATATCTGGTACGATAACGAATTTGGCTACAGTCATCAGGTAGTGCGGATTGTAGAAAAAGTATCAGGGATGGATCTGGGGCACTGGCCTCAATAGGAATCATAAAAAGTTCAACAAAAAAGCCGATCCAGAATCTGGATCGGCTTTTTTTATTTAGATAAGCAAAGAATTTAGTTGAAGCGCTTCATCGCACGTTGTTTCTTCCGTAAACGACGCTGGGCCTCTTTTTCTTTACGTTTCCGCTTAATACTTGGCTTTTCGTAAAATTTACGTTGCTTCATTTCACGGAACAGACCCTCTTGCTGCAGCTTACGCTTCAGAACTTTAATCGCTTTTTCGACGTTACCATCAATAACAGTGATTTCCACTGATAATCACCCCGCTTTCTTGACTATCTTTGCGGAGAATCCTCCACAAGAGCTGGAACATATACCTGCTGATTCGGGGGAAGTCAAGACTTTTCCAGCAGAGCAACCTTGATTCCACCATTGGAAAAACGGAGCAGGGGTGAAAACGGGATGGCTGTTGATTTGATCAATTCTCCTTCTGGGCAGATAACCACCCCCTGCCACGCGGAGAAGGTCGTTCCGTAAACACGACCAAGATCATGATACAAAGATTTCAAACTGGCATTTTTACCCAGTCGCTCACCATAAGGGGGATTACAGATAATCAGCCC
>CAZGKZ010000117.1:0-4320 GCA_964526315.1 uncultured Geobacteraceae bacterium | reverse complement strand
GGGGGATGGACAATGATTAACCGTCTTAACCCACGAGAGAAAACGATCGTTTTTTCCGGTGCAATCGTTCTCATCCTGTTGTTTGTCTGGTTCGTTTTACTCCAGCCCTATTTTGAAACAATGAGAACTCTAGATCGAAAAAATCTTGCTCATCGGCACAGTCTGGAAAAAGTCGAAAAAATGAGCAGCCAAATTAAACAATTACTTCAGGAACTTACGGTTGTAAAAACCCGTCAGCAGGGGACACGCCCGCTTTTCTCCCAAGTCGAAAGCCTTACGGAAAAAACCGGTGTTCGTGAACAATTACTGTCGATGCATCCACAACCAGCAACAACTCAGGGGCAATTTCGACAGCAATTAGTTGAAATCAGTTTGAAAAAAATATCACTGTTACAATTGACGAAACTCCTTCATGCGATTGAATATCGGAGTGGTGGTATTCAGGTGAAATCTATGCGGATTCGATCTCGGTTTGAAGACCATTCAGCGCTGGATGTCAATATGGTTCTGATGTCGTTGGAGGCTCTATGACTTTTGGCCTCTCAGCCCTTTTCGGTCGCCAAAGATTTGCCGGCAACCGCCGATTGTTTCTGCTTTGTCTGCTACTGTTTATTCTTAGTGGAATTGCCTCTTTCTGGACCTTCTTTCCCGCTGAAGTGTTGCAACGTCGTCTTCTCCAGGAAGTTTCACAACAAACTGATTTGCGGATGCAGGGTCGCAATGCTGCTATGCTTTTCCCGCTGGGATTGGGATTTGATCTGACAATTTTCCCCCCTGTACCAGGATTGAACGATTTAGAGTTGACTGAGTTACAGATCACCCCGGTGTGGGGGAGTCTTCTTTCTAAAGATCAGAAAGTTCACTTAGTGACGTCACTTGCTGGTGGAGAGATTGATGCTGTTGTCGCTCTGGATGGTCAGGTCAATCTGGGAGTCAGAGATATTACCCTGATGACTTTACAGCAAGCAGATATGCCTTATCGGATCAGTGGCCAATTATCTGGTCAGCTTGACGGTAGAGATATCTCACAAAATATGAAAGGTCGGGCTGGATTTTCTTTATCAATAAAGGATATTCGGATTCTGGGATTAGCACGGATTGGGTTGCCGGATGACCTTTTTGCTGGGACGTTGCGTCTGGAGGGAAAATTAGTACAACGACGTGTCAGCCTGGAAAAGGTTGTTTTGACCGGTGGAATTCTGGAACTGAGTGGTGGAGGAAATATTCTGATTGGGGAAACTGCCGATCAATCGCGGTTGAATCTGAATGTTCGCTTGCATCCAACGGCAACGACACCCGATAGCTTGCGGGATTTGCTCAATTTGACCGGGATTCGACCAACGGTGGATGGCAGCTATCTATTACGGATCGGTGGCACAGTGGCAAAACCTGCAATCCGGTGATCTGCCGGTTATTCTGGGTTTTGGGTGAAACTGTACCCCCGCCCCCGGATGGTGCGAAAAAAACGGGGTTTTGTCGGTTCAGGTTCAAAATATTTACGTAGACGAACAATAAAATTATCCAGAGTCCGGGTTTCGGTTTCTGGTGACATTCCCCAAACCTGTTTCAGTAACTCTCTCCGGGAGAGAATCTTCCCTTCCTCTGCAAAGAAAAGTAATAACATCTTCATCTCCAGTTCGGTCAATTGGATGGTTCCATGGATTGTTACTGCTTGATGTGTTTCCAGATCAATCTGATTTTCACCGAAGTTATAAAGTTTATTTTCAGCATGATCGGGTTGCCAATTGGCTCGGCGTAATAATCCGGCAACCCGGAGGAGAAATTCTTTAAGGTTGAACGGTTTGGTCAGGTAATCGTCTGCCCCTTTACTGAGTCCGGTGATCCGATCCTGTTCTGTCCCACGGGCAGTCAGCATCAGGATTGGTACCTGGTTCTCCTGTTTTCGTAACTGCTCACACACTGCAAGACCACTGATTCCCGGCAATGACAGATCCAGAATAATCAGTGCATACGAGTTTCTTTCCAGCAGATCAAGGGCCTGTTCTCCGCTTTCAGCATGGGAGACTTGATAACCTTCCTCTTCCAGATTAAAAATTAATCCTTGGGCTATATGTGGTTCATCTTCGACAAGTAATAAGGGTATTTTTTGTTGATTCATCACGGTTTCTCTGTTGCTAGAGGTATCATCAAATGAAAGGTTGTTCCTTTCCCTTTTCCCGGACTTTCAATCCAGACTTTTCCTCCGTGTAGCCGAATCACATTACGAACGATGAAAAGGCCCAGACCGCTGCCAGGAATAGTTTTTCCACTATGGCGGATCCGGTAGAAAATCTGAAAAACTTTTTTCTGATATTTTGCGGGAATTCCATTTCCCTGATCGATAAAGCGTAAATGGGCTGTCTCACCGTCTCTGGTCAGATTAATCTTAATTATTGGCGGGCCATCGGCATAGAGAATTGCATTTTCCAGCAGGTTGCGCATCACTGTTTCAAACGCATCAGCTTCAAATCGGGCCATCAGCCCCGGTTCAATAGTCCAGGATAGTTCTCCCTCTGTGGGGAATTTTTCTTTTTCCCGGAGTAGATAAGATTCAACCATTTTCGACAGGTTGCCCTGTTGTAGATTAAGTTCTGCTCCTCTGTGTTCTATTTTCCCGGCAGTCAGAAGGTTATTAATCAAACTGTTTAAGCGTTCAGCGTCACCCTGCATTGTTGAGACAAATTGTTGCAATTGTTGCTGGTTCGGTTGGCGCATCTGGATTGTTTCGAGATGGAGTTGAATCGATGCCAGTGGCGACTTTAACTCATGAGTCACCTGGTTGATAAAATGGCGTTGTGACCGATTTAATGATGCCTGGCGTCGCCAGTAGAGGAAAATGACATAAACACCGACCAGAATGGCAACCAGCAGAAGAATCCCCTCGGTCAGAATCAACCAGTCGCCAGTTGCCGGTAACCATTCCACCTGATATTTGTTGGCCAGGTCTTTTAATTGCTGGTGGCGACCAAGAAACCAGTAGATCCAGGAGACCAGCAGTAAAATCCAGAGGAGTTGAATGACAATAAATGTAATCAGGGGGTGAAAAAGACGTCTGAACAGTTTCATGTCTTCTCTATTACCATTGAAATCAAGGCGTTACAAGTCAGTTTTTACATAACTATTACATTTCTAAACCGCTTGGGCTGATATTATCCCTTGGTTAAATTGGAATACGATTCGATGGCGTTCATCGATCGCTATCGTTGATAGGAGTTTTTATGTCTACAGGATTAACCATAGGTCAATACCACGTTCCTTATCCACTCATTCAGGGTGGAATGGGAGTACGGGTATCAGGGTTCCGCCTGGCAGGAACTGTTGCGCTAAATGGCGGTATTGGTATTATTGCCGCTGCCGGTTTGGCTCTGAATAGTGACAGTTATACCGGTGGTAACTTTTTTGCTGCCGACCGCCAGGCATTGCTGGATGAATTACGCAAGGCTTACGAGATTGCTCCCGACGGTGTCATTGGTGTCAATTGCATGGTAGCGGTAAAAAACTATGATGAGGTAGTTCGCACCTCCTGTGAAGGGGGAGCTAAATTAATTATCAGTGGTGCCGGATTGCCGATGAACCTCCCCGCATTGACTGCCGATTTTCCCGATGTTGCCCTGGTTCCAATTGTCTCTTCAGTTAAAGCTGCGGAGTTGATTGTCCGTAAATGGCAGAAAACCCATCACCGTTTCCCCGACGCGATTGTCGTTGAAGATCCCGATACCGCAGGGGGCCATCTGGGTGAAAGAATGGAACGAATTGGTACCGGAGAGTACGACCAATATGCTACCGTGCGTGGGGTGAAGGAGTATCTGCTGGAGAAGTGGAACCTGGTCATTCCGATCATTGCCGCCGGCGGTGTCTGGGACCATGATGATTTGCAATATGCTCTGCAGCACGGTGCTGACGCTGTGCAGATGGGGACCCGTTTTGTCGTGACTGAAGAGTGTGATGCCGGTGATGAGTTCAAACAGGCGTATCTTGATTGCACTAAAGATGATATCGGCCTGATTATGAGTCCGGCAGGATTACCTGGTCGGGCGATTCGGAAAAATATAGAGCAGGTTCGGCAGCGCGATGTTGATCTCGATGTCTATTGTCCGTCAGCCTGTCTGAAAAAATGTGCCTACCAGACTTCACGGGAACGCTTTTGCATCGTCCATGCGCTGGATCGGGCGCAAAAGGGGGATGTTGAAACCGGCCTGATTTTTTGTGGCACAAATGCCTGGAAAGCAGACCGGATCTCAACGGTTAAGGAGGTTTTTGACGAACTGTTTCCCCCAGAAGAGCAGGTAACTGACTAAAAATTACCGACTTAACAGCACT
>CAZGKZ010000116.1:0-4373 GCA_964526315.1 uncultured Geobacteraceae bacterium | reverse complement strand
ATATTGACTTCTGAATTTCTATCCGTATAGTGTGCAAATGCACAAAACTGATGAGCCATAATTCTATATATCGGGAGGAAGTAAAAGTGAAAAAGTATGATGTACTTATTATCGGTGGTGGCCCTGCGGCGATCACAATTGTTAAAATTCTGGGCAAAGTAAAAAAGGTTGGAGTGATTCGGCCAGAAGATTATTCGATGATTTACTGCGCCATGCCATATGCAATTGAGAAGGTCGTGGCGCTGGAAAAAACTTTTAAGCAGGATGGTCTGGTGACTGAGTCGGGAGCCGATTTGATTCGTGATAAAGTTGCCAGTGTCGATTTTGACAAAAAAACTGTCTTGACAGAACAAGACCAGAGTTTTGCCTATGAGAAACTGGTTATCGCGACCGGATCTATCCCCTTTTTACCACCGATTGAAGGGGTCGATTTTGAGGGAGTTTTTGTTTTTAAATCAGAAGATGATCTGAAGTGTCTGAATGAAGCGGTCAGAACTCAGAAACTGAAGAAAGCCGTTGTCGTTGGTGCCGGTGCGATTGGTATTGAACTTGCGCTGGCACTGAATAATTCTGGTTTGGAATGCCACCTGGTCGATATGGTAGAGACTGTATTGCCTAATCTGGTTGACCCGGAAATGGCAGTTGAAGCAGAAGCTGAACTCAGAAATGCAGGGTTGAAACTCCATCTGGGAAGTAAAACTGAAAAAATTCTTGGCGATAAACGTGCTGAAAAAGTTGTTCTTAATACCGGAGAAGTGATTGATCTTGCCGATGCTGAAAACCCCTATGGAATTGTTGTTTTTGCTGTTGGTATGCGCCCCAGGGTAAAAATATTCCAGGATACTCAACTAGAAATTGGTAAATTGGGCATTGTGGTTAATAGTAAAATGGAGACCAATATTCCAGATGTTTATTCTGTTGGTGACTGCGCTCAGTTCCATAGTGGAATCACCGGAGAACTAACCGAAGGAAAACTGGCGACCAACGCAGTCCCAATGGCAAGACTACTGGCTAAGAATATGCTCGGTGAAAACCGTGAATACGGTGGTTTTTTCAATGGAGCAGCAACCCGGGTTGGTAATCTCTATGTTGGTGGAACCGGACTGAGCGAAACGGCAGCAAAGAAAAAATACGATGTTGTCACCTGCCATTCCGAATTGACTACAACCTTCCCCATTATGCCCGAAGCAAAAATGGTTAAAATGAAACTGGTGGCAGACAAGAAAACCCTGCGGGTACTCGGGGCACAGGTTGTCAGTGGCAATCCGGTGACCGATAAAGTTGATATCATTACTTTGGCGATTCAGAGTAAGTTGACTCTGCTCGATCTGGCTAATTTCAGTTATTCAGCTCAGCCATACCAATCCTTCTTTCCAGCAAACAATCTGATTGTTGCCTGTGCGGAAGGAATTATGAACAAAGTTAAAGCAGAAGATTTAGCGAAGAACTGAAATGGTAGAAATTTTTAAAAGAGAATTTGTTTCCCCGCTGTTTTTGGCGGGGAAACAAATTCTGTCAGATTTTCCTTTCTGTGAATTATCACATATCCCTTCCCCTTGTATTAAGCCTTACTCCGTTAGTTGACATTTCTTTTGCTCCAGATAAGCTATTAGAGTCACTTATGTTGTGCCAAGCAGTATTTTTGTTTGGAATTGTTGACACAAAGTTTTTAATTGAGACTTGTGTTAGCTTGTTCTGGTTGCTATAAACAAAAGAAGATGAGGATGGTTATGTATTGATTTGGGCTCAAAATTCAAGTAATTGAGAGTTGTTGTCTGGATTATGGTGTGTGCATAGCCAAAACACAGAGTGGGTCTTTTGCGGAAACTATCAAATAAAATTTATTTCGTGGTGTTCTTACTGGTTTTCCTCCTTATTCCAGGACAGTTACTGGCAAATCAATCCTCTCCGGAAGAACCGTCTTTCATCCCTCCGGGCCGTAAACTGACGACTCCTAAGTTGGCTGATGTTATCCCTATGGCAACGGGATTGTCGACTCGTTTTGTGCGGTTGGAAAAGGATCTTAAAGGTGTTCTGGATATTGCCAGTATTGAAAAGAAGTATGCTCTCATCGCAGCGGAGCTGAGAGATCTTCCCGGCCAGTTGCAGGAAATGCAACAACAGAAAAATTCTCAATCTCTGAAGGTCATTGATTTTGCGGCTTTTAAAAGAACAATTAATAACAAGAAACTTCAGCTCAAGGCGCTTAGCAGACCCCTTAAAGGTGAAATTCGCCGGCTGGATGGTTGGCGGCTGAATTGGCTGGCTGAAAAGGAGCTTTGGGCAGACTGGAAGACTTCTCTCCTCAATGGACGAGAGATTAAGCAACTTGAACTGACTTTCACCGGAATCAATAATACGATTGATACTGCACTGGTTCAGATTCGGCAACAGCTTGAGGCGGTTCTGGCGTTACAGTTCAAAATTTTTACCGCTTGGGGGCAGCTTGATCTCTTAGGTGCAGATCTGGTCTCGGAAGCTCGGCATGGTCGTCTAAGTGATCAGTCACCCCCACTCCTCTCTTCCGAGTATTTTTCCCAACTTACAACAGATGAAGTGTGGGCGGCCGCATGGGAAGGTCTGCGACTTACGGTCAACCCTGATGGGTATTCTATCGCACTGCACGGTTGGAACCTTCTCCTCCAGATCCTGTTTTTACTCCTTGTCCTGGGTGTTATTCATAAAAATCGAGATGAATTGAAAAAGTCAGAACGGTGGGAATTCCTTTCTGATAGGCCGGTTTCTGCGTCATTATTTATTGTGATATTGGTCTCTATCTTGTTTTTATCCTATCTCCCCAATCGAGAGGCATTAAGCACCGTATATCTTGTTGTTGGTGGAATTGCCTGTGCCAGAATTTTGGGGAAAGTGATTGAGTCGTTATGGAAAAGGCAAGCTCTTTATGGTGTGATGATCACTTTTGTGATTAACGAAATATTATTTCGAATCAATCTTCCCCAGCCACTCTTTAGGCTTTATCTTTTCTGTGTTTGCCTTTTTGCCTTTTATTTTTTTATGCGCTGGAACCGAGAGACTTCTTCTCAGCATGAAGCAAGTTATTATCTCTGGTTACTTCGCCTGGGTTATGGTTCGACCCTTATCATTCTACTTGCTGAATTATTTGGTAAGGTAGGACTTTCCAGTTACTTGTTCAAATCAATTACTTTATCGATTGCTCTTACTTTTCCGTGTTTGTTGCTTATGTATATGATCTACGGGGGACTGCATTGGGTTTTCTTCTCTTCACCCGTCTGGCAGGTTAAGCTGCTGCGGAATGATGCTGAGTCTCTGGTGCGGAAGGTGGGTTTTTTATTTCTTACAACGATGATCCTTTTCGCCATTCTGCCGGGGCTTCTGGTTGCATGGGACGTGTACGACAGCGCATTTGTAGCAACCGCAAGTGTTCTTTCACTGGGTTTCTTTATTGGTACTTTATGGATCAGTATCGGAACAATTCTCGCTTCTATCGCAGTTTTTTATATCGCAATCCTGACCTCCCATATCTTACCAAAAGTTCTTCTTGACGAAGTGGTTACCGGGCAAAAGATCCAACGGGGAGTTCAGAATTCAATTGGGAAATTGATTCGCTATACCATTGTTTTTATTGGCCTTTTATTCGCCTTCATGGCTCTTGGTTTTGATTTCACCAAGTTGACTATTATTATGGGAGCACTTGGTGTTGGTATCGGTTTTGGTCTGCAGGGGATTGTCAACAATTTTGTTTCGGGATTGATTCTGCTCTTTGAGCGTCCTTTAAGAGAAGGGGACACGATTGAGCTCGGCGAAAAGAGTGCACGAATTAAAAAGATCGGTTTGCGGGCAACAATTGTTGAGACGTTTGACCAAGCCGATGTCATCATTCCGAATGCCGATCTTATCAATAACCGGGTAACCAATTGGACTCTTGCCAATCGTCAAGTACGACTCTCTATTCCGGTTGGTGTCGCTTATGGTTCTGATGTCTCCTTGGTTGTAGAAACATTACTGGCATGTGCAAAACAACACGAGGAGGTTGCAAAATCACCCACTCCGGAAGTTCTTTTTCTTAGTTTTGGTGACAGTTCACTTGATTTTGAGTTGCGGGTCTGGATACCGGATGCTGATTTGAGACTGAGGGTAAAAAGTGACCTATACCACGCGATTGAACAGGTTTTTCGTGAGTCAGATATTGAGATTCCCTTTCCACAGATGGATCTCCACCTTCGTGAGACTGAGGGTGTAACAACAACCATTTCAACAGAGCCGGCATCATGATCATGAGGGTTGTGACTGCGGTTTTGTCGGTATGACACGTATAAATTTTTTAAAACAGAGTCATCTTTTTATCCAGCGACTGGGTGAAAGATAAACCTTAGCAGAAAGGGGTCTAATCT
>CAZGKZ010000115.1:0-4394 GCA_964526315.1 uncultured Geobacteraceae bacterium | reverse complement strand
CCTCAGTTTATAGGGCGTCCAATTCGATTAAAGCGGATTTTATGCAGGAGATCCCCCTTGGAGTTCCATGACCAGTACTTTATAAAAGCCATCCCTTTAATCTTAGCGGTATTGACAAAACCCCAGAAACGACTGTCATACGAATAATCACGATTATCACCCATCACAAAATAACTATCTGCCGGGACTTTGATCGGACCGGTAAAGTCCCTTGGACTGGCAACTGCTGGAATTGTCTCCGGATCTTTGTGCTTTTCTGCCGAGACGGTAAATGGCTGACCGTTGACATAGACCTGCTTGGCTTTCACTTCAATAATATCTCCGGGGAGTCCGATAACCCGCTTGATAAAGTCGCGTCTTTCAAAGAAAGATTTCCCTTCATCGCCGGGAAATTCAAAAACAATCACATCGCCCCTTTTTGGCTCACGAATTTTCAAGTATTTATCATCACTGACAAAAGGGATCTGGGTTCCATAGATAAATTTATTGACCAGGAGATGATCTCCTATGAGCAAGGTATCAAGCATTGAACCCGAAGGAATTTTAAATGCCTGAAACAGGAAGGTCCGAATAATCAGAGCCAGAATAACGGCAACGATCATTGCTTCCGACCATTCGCGATACCAGGGTTTTTTCGGTCCGACTTTAACTTTTTTCTTAAAAATTGCCATATTTCACTCTTTAAGACTCTCGTAAGAAATTGATTTAAAAACTAGATGGCTCAGCAAAAATCACGACAACACCGCAGATCACATTTTTTGCAACACCATCACTCTTTAACTTTGAGGATCGCCAGAAAAGCATCTTGAGGGAGATGGACACTTCCGACCTGTTTCATCCGCTTCTTACCCGCCTTTTGCTTTTCTAACAGTTTCCGCTTACGGGTAATATCACCACCATAACATTTGGCGGTAACATCCTTTCTTAACGCTTTTACCGTTGAACGGGCAATGACTTTATTGCCGATAGCTGCCTGAATCGCAACTTCAAATTGCTGACGAGGGATAAATTCTTTCATTTTTGAAACGAGGTCTCTCCCTCGAAACTGAGCTTTATCCTGGTGAACAATGAGAGACAAAGCATCTACAACATCACCATTAATCAAGACATTCAGGCGAACCAGTTTGCTGGTTCTAAAATCGAGGTGTTCGTAATCCAGAGAAGCATAACCGCGGGAAATCGATTTTAAACGGTCAAAGAAATCAAGAACAATTTCATTGAGTGGCATTTCGTAAACAACCATCACCCGGGTAGCCGTTAAATATTTTATTTCCCGCTGAACACCACGTTTTTCAATACACAATTTCAATACCGGGCCAACAAAATCATTCGGTACGTGAATCGAGGCCAGAACAAAAGGTTCTTCTATCTTCTCAATAAACTGTGCTTCAGGAAGCATGTTGGCACTTTCAACTTCCAGCAACGCACCTTTGGTTGTCGTGACTTTGTAAACAACCGTGGGTGCAGTGGTAATAAGCTCAACACCAAACTCTCGCTCCAGTCGTTCCTGAATAATTTCCATATGCAGAAGGCCAAGAAAACCACAGCGAAAACCGAAACCCAGGGCGAGAGAGTTTTCCGGTTCAAAAGAAAAAGCAGCATCGTTCAGACGCAGCTTTTCCAATGCATCACGCAAATTGTCGTAATCTGCAGCATCGATGGGATAGAGACCGGAGAAGACCATCGGTTTGACTTCCTGATAACCAGGGAGGGCCTGCTCTGCAGGATTGTGCAGATGGGTAATGGTGTCCCCCACCTTGGCATCTTCTACAACTTTGATTCCGGCAATGAGAAATCCAACTTCACCAGCAGCGAGTTGTGGCAATTCGACGGGATGGGGAGTAAATGCTCCTACTTTCTGCACCTCATAAACACCACCCGTGGCCATTAGCTTGATTTTTTCACCCTTCTTAACTGTCCCCTCAAAAACCCGTATCAGAACAATTACCCCTTGATACGAATCGTACCAGGAGTCAAAAGTGAGGGCTTTGAGTGGTGCGCTCGGATCACCTGCTGGGGCCGGGATTCTTTCCACAACCGCTTCAAGGATATCAGTAATGCCAATCCCCTCTTTAGCACTGGCAAGAATTGCATCGCTTGTGTCTATACCAACAATCTCTTCAACTTCTGTCTTGATCCGTTCGGGCTCAGCACTGGGAAGATCAATTTTATTAATCACCGGGAAAATTTCTAAATCCTGGTCAATCGCCATATAGACGTTGGCGAGAGTTTGTGCTTCAACACCCTGGGCGGCATCGACAACCAACATTGCTCCCTCACAAGCAGAAAGGGAGCGGCTGACTTCATAGGAAAAATCGACATGGCCGGGAGTATCAATCAAGTTAAGGATATAATCCTCTCCATCCTTGGCCTGATAAGAGAGTCTGACAGATTGGGCTTTGATGGTGATTCCACGCTCTTGTTCAAGTTCCATCTTGTCCAGATATTGAGCGGACTTCTCCCGATCAGTCAGGGCACCGGTCGCTTCCAATAGACGATCAGCAAGGGTGGACTTGCCATGATCAATATGGGCAATAATGGAAAAATTACGGATATTTTTTTGCTTCATAAAATCTCAAATAATGTAGGCTGTTTAAATACTGAAATAACCGCTATTTATAATCCTGATCCAGGGTGGAAGTAAAGCCAAACTTTATTGTTTTGCGTATCCACAACTTTATAATGAAAATTCAAACAATGTTTGTTAGTCTCTTGTTTATCATGAAGTCACTATGGTATAAACGAGACGTTCAACTTTGTGGTGACGTATTTAAATGGGTCTAAGGAGAGAGCGTGGATCATTCTACTGATCGCTTAAAAAAAGAACCGGTTGAAATTATCTGCCCGAGATGTCGCTATACAGAAATTATCTACCTGCCTGTCGATAACTTTCCTCTCTGCCCAAAATGTAAGATTCCCATGTTAATATCTGAACTTCTCGATGAAGGGAAATCGTATTGAGAAGTATGTCCATTTACCCTGCCGAAAATATCGGCTCAGCCTTCCTACTTTATTGAATAAGGAGAAGAAACAATGAAACGTGTAAAAATTGTACTTGCTTGTCTGTTAGCTCTTTGTGTTGTCCTTCCTAGTTTTGTCAGCGCAAGTGCTATTGACGAAATTCAGGACCGTGGCGTTCTACGTGTCGGGATGGAACCTGGCTATATGCCATTTGAGATGACCAATCAAAAAGGTGAAATCATCGGTTTTGATGTCGATATGGCTAAAGGTATCGCCAAGGCGATGGGAGTTAAACTTGAGCTGGTCAATACCGCATGGGATGGTATTATTCCTGCCCTGCTGACCAAGAAATATGACATGATCATGAGTGGCATGACGATCACTCAAGAGAGAAACCTGAAAGTCAACTTTGCTCTTCCCTACATTGTTATCGGTCAGACGATCCTGATTAAAAAAGAGATTGCTGAAGATGTTCAATTTTACAGAGACCTGAATAACAAAAAATACAAAGTTGGTTCAAAACTTGGTACCACCGGCGAAAAAGCGACCAAAAGATTGATTCCGAATTGTACCTACATCTCCTTTGATACAGAAGCAGAAGGAATCACCGATTTAGTTAACGGAAAAATTGACGCTTTTGTCTATGACCTCCCCTACATGGAAATTGCCTATAAGCAAAAAAGTGAAGGCAAACTGGTTTATCTCGACAAACCATTCACTTATGAGCCTCTGGGATGGGCTGTCCGTCGTGGCGACTTCGACTTCATCAACTGGTTGAACAACTACATGATCCAGGTGAGAAGTGATGGTACCTACGACAAGATTTATGCTAAGTGGATCCAAAGTGATGCTTGGTTACAACAGATTCAGAAATAATTGATTTGTTCAACGGAGAATGCTGTAATTGGCATTCTCCGTTTTTTTTTCGACTTTTTTATTTAACTTCTAAGATCATATATGTTTTACATATAAATCTAACCTGATCCTTGAGCAGAGAAAGTCATGTCAAAGTGAATAGTAATTTTAAAAACTGGTTATGGAGATCCCTAACAATTTTTGTCCTGTTGGGGATAGTTGCAGGTCTCTGGATTGCGACAAAGCGAATTGACTACACCTGGCGCTGGAATCGAGTTCCTCAATACTTTGCTTATCACAGTGAAGATGTAAAAAAGATCAACTTTGATGGGCACGTTACTAAAATCGACAAAAAAGGTGATTTAACCACGGTCACAGTTAAAAACGATATCGGTGGTGAGACCAGCTCATTTATCATTGATACAAAAACGGCCAATGTCTCAGTCGATGAATATCTGATGGAAGGTGATACGGTTGGCTCGACCCGAGAGTGGAAGGCCGGGCCTTTGGCTCATGGACTTTGGGTCACACTGTGGATATCCGCGGTTGCCAGCGTCATCGGTCTGGTTATCGGGGTC
>CAZGKZ010000114.1:0-4411 GCA_964526315.1 uncultured Geobacteraceae bacterium | reverse complement strand
CCTGTTTTTGAGACCGGTATGATTGATCAATTCTGGACATTCTTTATTGCGATAACCTTGTTGACCCTGTTTCCGGGGGTCGATTCCCTGTTGGTTATCAGAAATACTTCTCGCGGTGGCTGGAAAGATGGTATCGCCACCAGTACCGGCATTTGCTCCGGATTATTTGTCCACGCTCTGGTTTCTGCTTTGGGAGTTTCAGCACTCCTGCTGCAATCCGCCGTCGCATTTAATATTTTGAAGCTGTTTGGTGGTGGTTATCTGCTCTGGTTGGGAAGTTGTAGTTTATGGAGAGCGGTGCGTGGAAAAAAGTCGATATCCCCGGAAATTCAACCGGTTGTGGCTCGCCCGTTCCAATTACGCCGTTCCCTGGGTGAAGGTTTTATCAGTAATGTGTTTAATCCCAAAACCCTCCTTTTCTACATGGCTTTTCTACCGCAATTTATTGATCCAACCCGCTCTCCGGTGCTGCAATCACTCTTTATGGCCGCAGTCCATTTCATTATTGGGATGATTTATCAAGGTTTATTGGCGCTGCTGGTCTGCCGGGTGAGGGGTTGGTTTAAAAGTGGCCCGCTGGGACGCACGTTGGAGGGGTTAACCGGGATTGTCCTGGTTTTATTTGGCTTGAAAATTTTTCTGGAAAAACGAATTTAGAAAATTGCCATAAATGCCTGGTTGCAACCGGATAAAGTCGGTTCCTCAGAGAAGTTTCCCCCGGTTGGTAAAGTAGCGGTTGTAGGGATTGAAATTGCGTCGGTTATGACGAATTTCAATGATGAAAATATTTAAAATACTGACAATCGGCACACCAATAATCATCCCGAGAACTCCATATAATTTCCCCCCCATAACAATCGCCAGAATCACCCCAAGGGGGTGGAGGTTTGAGACCTTTGAAATGAGGATTGGAATCAGGATAAAATTATCAACTATAACCTGTGCAATCAGAACATAAACACAGAGAATCCACCAGAATTGTCCCCCCACTCCCAGGTCGACCAGTGCAATGAGCAGCCCGGGAATCATCCCGATCAGTGGCCCAATATAGGGAACCAGATTTGTCACCCCGGCAATAATTGCCAGAATCGGGGCATAGCGGATATCGGTTAGCGAGAGCCCCATCCAGATGACGATCCCGATAATCAATGCTTCCAGAATACGACCGCGGATAAAGTGGGCCAATTGCCAACTGACATGGGCGTAAATATCCAGAACCGTTTCAAAATAACGGTTTGGCGTTAGTGAGACAAGACCGCGCATAATGCGGCGGCTGTCACGGAGAAAAAAGAAAGAAAATAGTGGAACCAGAAGGAGCAGACTGCCGATCCGCATGGCTGAATGGGGAGTCTCTTTTAAAATTAAACCGAAGAAAGATTGTGCTGCGGTACTCACGTGATCAGCGATATCGTAACTTGCAATAAAGGGGAAATGTTCCTGAGCTGTTTTCAGTAACGCGGTTAGATATGCAATTGCATGGCTGATATAACGGGGGAAATCGGCTTTAAGGGCTTGCAACATTCCCTCCCAGTTGGGTGGGCCGATGATCATGAGAAGGAGGAAAATTATGGAAAAAAGGAGAGAATAGACAATGAAAATACTCATGGTGCGATTGATCTTCTCCCCTTGAAAAAAATAGACGGCAGGGTCGAGGAGGAAAGAGACAATCAGCGATATCAAAATTGGCAGAAACAGATCTGTTGTGGCGATTTTTAATAGTTCTGTAATTGTGGTGGCGGACGAGTAGATGGCAATTCCCGATGCGATTGCCATGGTTAGCACCAGATAGAGAACTGCAACCTGAGCCCGGCTCATCCCTCCTTGACTATTCATTGGTCTGCTGCTCCCGGTTATCCGACAGCTGTTTTTTTAATTCTTCAAGTTGGAGGCTGCATTGTAACAAGCGGTCACTGATCACTCGATTTAAGCCCAACATGATTTTTGCTGATGGTGCCGGGGAGCGACGTATCGCTTCCAATAAGTCGGTGCGAAATAACCCGATCAGTACGGTGGTTTCTGTGGCACGGGCAGAGGCACAGCGTGGTCGTGATGCAGTTAAGGCAATTTCTCCAAAGAAATCGCCAGGCTCAAGAATCGCTTGATCAATCTCCAGACCGTGTTCGTCAAGGGTGTAAATCTGTACTTGTCCACTGCGGATAGTATACATCCCTGAGCCAATATCACCTTCATTGAAGATTGTTTCATTGCTCTCATAGTTTCGCACATGGACAATATGTTCTAAAAAGGACAGCTCCCGTTTTTCCAGGTTTTTGAACATCGGCATACTGCTGAGAAAATATGCCAGACTCTTCTCGTAACTGTTATCACGGAAAATATTATTCCAGAATGGATTCACGATTATCCTTTTAATCTATCAATTAGTGTCGATTTTCATCCTGACCCGTAGATACCTGCTGGCTATCAGTATTTAAATATACAGAGCGTAGCTACAGGACGAGTGGTCATTATACCAATAAGTGAGGGGAGTACCAGACAAAAACCGCAAAAGATAAACAGTCCTTTATTCGATAGCCGTTCTTGATTATGCTTGCGTTATGATTTCTCTAGATTTGAAAAGGTATCCTCAGGCTCCTGGTGTCTACCTCATGTTTGGTTCCAACGACAAAGTTCTCTATGTTGGTAAAGCCAAACGTCTGCGTAGTCGTCTGCGCAGCTATTTTTCTACCGGTGGGGATGGACGGTTGCAGATTCCATTGTTGATGGAAAAGGTGGAGCGAATTGAAGTTATTATTACCGACACCGAAAAAGAAGCACTTCTGCTGGAAAATACCCTGATCAAAAAATATCGTCCCCACTACAATATTGAACTGCGCGACGATAAAACTTACGTTTCGGTCCGGATCGATTTGAATGATCCCTTTCCGATGATGCAAGTGGTGCGGCAGGTCAAGAATGATGGAGCCCACTATTTTGGACCTTATTCTTCCGCTTCGGCGATTCGTGAAACCCTGAAGGAAATTTACCGGATATTCCCATTACGTCACTCCTCCATGGAACGTTGCAAAAAACGGGGTCGCCCCTGCTTGTTCCATCAAATCGGTCAATGCAGCGCCCCTTGTCATGGAAAGATCAGTCAGACGGATTACCGTAAGCTGGTAGGCGGGGTTATTCACCTCCTGGAAGGTCGGGAGTCTGAAGTGATCAGCCGTTTACAGCAGCGGATGATGCGAGCTGCAGAAGATCTCCGCTTTGAGGATGCGGCAAAGTTACGTAACCAGATCAGCTCCATCGAAAAAAGTATAGAAAAGCAAAAAGTGACTGACTATGGTGGTGGAAATCTGGATGTGATCGGCTTGCATCAAGATGGTGGTGAGGTGGAGGTGACCTTGTTGTTTATCCGTCAGGGGAGGCTGATCGGTCGTCGCAGTTATGCTGTGGCATGGAAACTTGATCTGCCTGAATTACTCAGCGGTTTCCTGCAGGAATACTACTCCCGTCAGGTGATTCTTCCTGATCAGTTACTGCTTCCACTGGTTTTGGAGGGGGCCGATCTGCTTGGCGAATGGTTGAGTGAAAAGCGTGGTAAAAAGGTCCGCTTGGTGACTCCACAGCGGGGCGAGAAAAAGAATCTCTGTTTGATGGCACAGCGTAATGCATGTGAATCTTACCGGCAACGGGGACAACGGCAACAGGCACGCGAAGAGTTGCTTAACGAGTTGCAGAGCAAGTTTCATCTCCCCTGCTGGCCAAAGCGAATCGAGTGTTATGATATCTCAAATGTCCAGGGAAACCAATCGGTTGGAAGTATGGTGGTGTTGCTGGATGGTGAGCCTGCTACGGCTGAATATCGCCGCTTTAAAATTAAAACGGTCGTCGGAGCTGATGATTATGCTTCGTTACGTGAGGTGTTGATTCGACGCTTGTCCCGTGGAATTGAGGAAAAAAAACTTCCCGAGATGATTTTGATTGATGGCGGTAAGGGGCAGCTCGGAGTTCTCTCCGCAGTGTTGAAAGAGTTTCAACTCGAAGATGATATCGGGGCGGTGGGGATTGCCAAAAGTCGGGTTCTGGCCAATGTCCGGGGCAAGGTTGTGGAACGGAGTGAGGAGCGTTTTTTTCTCCCCGGCAGAAAAAATCCGGTCAGCTTCCGCCATGGCTCGGCCAGTTTGTTTCTGCTGGAGCGATTACGCGATGAAGCGCACCGTTTTGCCATCACTTATCATCGGAAATTACGCAGCAAGGCAAGTTTACATTCATCGTTGGAAGATATTCCTGGAGTTGGCCCGGCTCGACGTAAAGCCCTGTTGAAACACTTTGGCAGTCTGAAAAGAATTCGTGCTGCAACGCTGGATGATTTGCAGCAGATGCCAGGGATTTCTGGGGAGTTGGCTGAAACGATTTTCCGTGCGTTATTGAAGTTATAAGCAGTATTTTGGAAACATCTCTTTGC
>CAZGKZ010000113.1:0-4415 GCA_964526315.1 uncultured Geobacteraceae bacterium | reverse complement strand
TTTGAAGCGTTTTTACTGCGACTGAACATCGATTCACCAAAAAAGCACCGGCCGATACACACACCATATAATCCACCCACCAATTCATCACCAGCCCAACACTCAACCGAATGGGCAAAACCAAGCTGATGCAGAGCAGTGTAAGCGTGCTTCATTTCAGGAGTAATCCAGGTTCCACTGCCATCGAGACCGGCGCGCAGCCGGCGACACCAGTAAATGACTCCGGCGAAATTCTCATTGAAGCTGATACGATAGGGTTCCCGACGCATAAAGCGGCGCAGTGAACGGGAGATATGGAGATTTTCGGGAAACAAAACACAACGGGGATCAGGTGACCACCAGAGGATTGGATCTTCCGGGTTGTACCAGGGGAAAATACCGAGGCTATAAGCAAGCAGTAGCCGCTCAGCGGAAAGGTCGCCGCCAACAGCGAGCAGACCATAATCCTCAGCCTCTTCAATGGGAGGAAACCAGAGGTTATCATCCAGTTGGTAGCAGGGCATGATCAAAAACTCTAAAGGTAGCGGAAGGTCAGCTTACCCGCCTTGCATCCAACTCGCACTTCGCCACCATTGCGCAATTCACCAAAAAGAATTTTCTCGGCCAGAGGATCACTCAATTCGGTTTGAATCAACCGTCCCAGCGGACGCGCACCAAACAACGGATCATACCCCCGCTGGCCCAGATCTTTCTTGGCTGCAGCAGAAACCTTGATGATAACATTCTGCTCACCCAGTTGACCGGCTAACTCCTGCAGGAACTTATCAACCACCTGCAACATAGTTTTTTCATCGAGGGTCGAAAAATTGATCGTCGCATCGAGGCGATTTCTGAATTCGGGCGAAAACACCTTTTCAAGTGCATTTTTTGGGGTTGCCGCGGTTCGGCTACCAAAACCGATCGGGGCAGTATTCATGTCACGACCACCGACATTGCTGGTCATAATCAGAATGACATTACGGAAATCAACCTCCTTGCCATTATTATCGGTCAAGATTCCGTGATCCATCACCTGCAACAAAATATTAAACAGGTCGGGATGGGCCTTTTCAATTTCATCAAGCAGCAATACCGACCAGGGATTTTTTCCCACCTCTTCGGTCAGCAATCCCCCCTGATCAAATCCGACATAGCCGGGAGGAGCACCAATCAGCCGGGCAACTGAATGTTTCTCCATATATTCACTCATGTCAAAACGGAGGAATTTCACCCCCAACTGGATTGCCAACTGCTTGGCAACCTCGGTCTTGCCAACTCCAGTCGGCCCGGTAAACAGAAGAGAACCAACCGGTTTATCAGGATGCCCCAAGCCAGCCCGGGAACGATGGATCGACTTGACCAGACCTTCAATAGCCGGGTTCTGACCAAAAACGACCCGTTTTAGATCCCGCTCTAAATAGCGAAGACGATGACGGTCACTTCCGGCAATGGTGCGCATTGGGACCCGCGCCATCCGCGCTACAACCCGTTCGATATCATTTGTATCTATCGGGCGTTTAGGCAGTCCGTCCAAACGATGCTGCGCACCGGCCTCGTCGATCACGTCAATGGCTTTATCGGGTAAATGGCGTTGGGGGAGATGCTTCACAGCCAGATGGACGGCCGATTCCAGTGCTTCTTCGGTATAGCTGGCCTTATGATGTTGCTCATAGCGGGGCGCTAACCCCTTTAGAATATCTAATGTCTCTTCACGGCTCGGTTCATGGAGATCAATTTTTTGAAACCGGCGCGACAGGGCACGATCTTTATCAAACAGGTTGCGGTACTCTTCGTAGGTGGTCGAACCGACGCAGCGTAAATCACCAGAACCGAGTGCCGGCTTGAGAATATTTGATGCATCCAGAGAACCACCACTGGTCGCACCGGCACCGACAATGGTATGGATTTCATCGATAAACAAAACCGCCTGATCCCGTTTCTGCAATGCAGCGACAACGGCCTTGAGTCGCTCTTCAAAATCTCCACGGAACTTTGTCCCGGCGAGTAATGCCCCCATATCTAAAGTAAAAATTTCAGCATCTTTCAGCAGTTCTGGAACATCACCTTCGGCAACTCTTAATGCCAGTCCTTCGGCCATTGCCGTTTTACCCACCCCGGGTTCACCGACAAAAAGGGGATTATTCTTCCGCCGCCGGCAGAGAATCAGAATGGTTCTTTCCAATTCCTGAACCCGACCAATCAGGGGATCAATCTTGCCAGCTTTAGCCCGTGCGATCAGATCAATTGTAAACAATTTAAGCGGATCGGGTGGTTGTTGTTTTGGTTTGGGTTGTTCAGTGGGGGAAGGATCAGCTGGTTGCCGGATCGGGCTTTCAGTTGTCCCGCTGGACGTCTCCCCATGGGAGATTCGATCCAGCAGATCAACCCGCTCAATCCCCTGCTGCCGGAGAAAGAAACAAGCATGGGAGTTTTCCTCTTCGAGAATCGCTGCCAGCAGATCACCAACCCCAACAGCCGCTTGCCGCGAAGCCTGCATATGTAACACAGTTCGCTGCAACATCCGCTGTAACGCCAATGTCTGGCGCGGGACGGCTTCATCCTCAGTGAGTTCTACCTCCTCAGGCAGAGATTCAAGGCTGGTCGCAAAGAAGTTTTCCAACTCCGACTTTAAACCATCAATATCCCCCCCGCAGGAGGTAAGAATCTGCTGACCGACCCCTTCAAAAAGCAATGCATAAAGGACATGCTCGGTAGTCAAATATTCATGGCGCCGGCGCTGAGCCTCCCGAACCGCCAGAGTAAATGCAATCTGTACATCTTGTTCAAACATTTCTGCCATTTAAGTCAAGCCTCCTCAAGGGTGCAGCGCAATGGAAACCCTGCTTTACGAGCCTTCAAACGTGCTCGAGAGGCTTTGGTCTCTGCTATTGCATGGGGAAATGTCCCACAGTAACCAACCCCTTGAAAATGGATCGTCAACATAATTTTTTCCGCTTCAGTTGCCGGCTTACGAAAGACATCGCGCAAAACCTCAACGACAAACTCCATCGTTGTATAATCGTCATTGTGCATCAAAACTTTAAAGAGGGATGGTGTTGAGATCTGCTCTTTGGTTTTGTCGCAAACTTTGGTTTTATTGCCAGTATTGGTTTCTGAATTTTCCATTTATCTAAATTTTCCTGTTCTGCTCCTGAATTATTCAGGTTATACTACCATAAATGAACAACAACGAACAGCCCAACAGAGAAGTCTGAGAGAGATCTATCGATGAGCCTGAGGCTTGCCAACCGTCGTAAACAACCTGATAAAATCCTGCGTCTACTGGCTTGGGCAAATGCGACCGCAGTTATTTCTCTGTTCCTTTCCATCTGCCTGATCGCCATAGCTAAACCAAAGCGGATGAACTTTCTAGACCATTTCTACAGCGTACAGCGGCTAAATCCGGCGTGGAATATGGATTTGGTCGGATATATCGGATTCATGTTCCTGTTGAGTTTTTTGGCCAGTTGTTTTGGGTTATTTCTCAACCGCAAACGGATGCAACGTAAGGGGGATCATATCCATGCAACATTGGTTTTATGTTTGATTGCCTCGGCAGTAAGTTTAATCTTTTACCTTAAACTGATGTTAGGCTAGGGTTCAGCAAGAGCACCGGATTAACCCTTGAATGTGCTAGTTTATACCTGTATTATTCACAACTAATTTTAAACCTTAGAATCCAAAGAGAGCCTGACATGAAAAATTCCCTACGTTTCATTCTTTTCGGTTTTTTATTCCTCGTTACGACATCTTCCCTCTACGCAGAAACCCGCTATATTTCTGACCAACTTATTGTGACCGTCAGAAGTGGCAAAGGGAACCAATATAAAATTCTGGAGACACTACCAACCTCAAGCCCGGTCAATGTTCTGGAAGAAGACAAAAACTATGTCAAAGTCATCACCCAGAAAGGGACTGAAGGTTATATTCAGCGCCATTATGTCACGAAGACCCTACCCAAAAAGACCCAGATCAAGCAGCTGACAAAAGAGATAGCTGCACTACAACAACAGCTTGAGACCCAGCATCAAAGCGTTTCAACTTTCCAGGATGCGACCGGGGAGATGAAAAATCAAATAACTGAACTTTCAACACAACTTGATCAAGCCCAACTTGCTTTGAAAACAAAAGAGGATGAATACCAAGCGTTACTGAACAAATCTGATAATGTTCTCGGACTGAGCAGCGAAAATGAACAGCTGGTTGAAGAGAATAATATGTTGAATAGTGAACTATTGGTTTTGCGCGAAGAAAACCAGAATTTTCACCGCTCCAACATGATTCAATGGTTTCTAGCGGGAGCAGGTGTCTTCTTAGGTGGCTGGATTATCGGTAAAATCTCCCGTAAAAAACGCCGCAGATACTAGCGGAGCTACTACACACTAAAAGTCCGGGAGGGGGAGCGATTTTTCACCAACAGAAGTTGATTTCTGAGA
>CAZGKZ010000112.1:0-4541 GCA_964526315.1 uncultured Geobacteraceae bacterium | reverse complement strand
AACTAAAACGACGTCCACCTTTGACAACTTTAGCGTTACGATTGATATGAATGACCCGATCGGTCAATTCTAGTTCATTGGGATCAATGTGCAGCACAAACATTCTCCTCTACAGCTTCAATCCGGCTTCTCTTGCAGCTTCAGCCAGCGCCTGGATGCGCCCCTGATACAGGAAACCGTTACGGTCGAAAACGACATTGGTGATATTGTTATCCAGGGCTTTCTTTGCAATGGAACTACCGACAGCCTTAGCCGCTTCGATATTACCACTATTACCCAAATCAATATCGCTACCAAGGGTTGACGCTGCAACCAGTGTTTTACCGGTTACATCTTCAATAATCTGCGCATAAATATGTTTAGCGCTACGAAAGACTGAGAGCCTGGGGCACTCAGTCGTCCCTTGAATTTTTTTTCTGACTCGCGCTTGGCGTTTAAGCCTTGCAACACGTCTTTTCTGGGAAACATCCACAGTTTTGCTCCTTACTAAAATTCGCTCTTACTTGCCAGTCTTACCAGCTTTACGCATGATACGTTCATCTGCATACTTGATCCCTTTACCTTTGTATGGCTCAGGTTTGCGAAATGAACGAATTTTTGCCGCAGCGGAACCGACCAGCTGCTTATCAATACCCGACACAGAAAGTTTAGTCTGTTTTTCAATCTCTACGCTGATTCCTTCAGGAAGTTCGTAGACAACAGGGTGAGAATAACCGAGAGCCAAAGTCAGGGTCTTACCAGAAATCTCAGCTCTATAACCGACGCCATTGATTTCCAAATCCTTTTTGAAACCTGCAGTGACACCCATAACCATATTGTTGATCAGAGCTCTGGTCAACCCGTGCAATGCAGAATCCTGCTTACTTTCTGAGGGTCTTGATACCTTGATCTGGTCGGTTTCAACCGCAATTGTCATCCGCTCATGAAGCGGCTGCGACAGAGAACCTTTTGGGCCAGTCACAGTCATCATATTCCCATCAAGAGAGATCTTCACCCCTGATGGAATAGCAACTGGTAATTTACCGATACGTGACATTGTTGAAACTCCTTGATTTGCTATTACCAAACGGTGCAGACAACCTCGCCACCCACTTTAGCCTGACGTGCTGACACATCGTCAAGAACCCCTACGGATGTCGAAAGAATTGAAGCACCAAGGCCATTCTTAACCCGTGGAATCTCATTATTACCGACGTAAACACGGCGACCCGGGGTAGAAATACGCTTAATCTCATGAATAACAGGATCCTGGTTCTCATCATATTTCAGATAAATTCGCAGAATACCCTGCTTACTATCGCTTATCACCTTGCAGTTCTTCAGATAACCGAGGTCTTTCAATACATTTGCAACTGCAACCTTAACATTACTCGATGGCATATCGAGTTTTGCGTGGCCAGCCATCCCGGCATTTCTAATACGCGTCAGCATATCTGCCATCGGATCAGTCATAGACATGGGTGGATCTCCTTCTTGCTGTTACCAGCTGGACTTGACGACACCAGGAAGTTTCCCTTCGGACGCCAGTTTCCGCAGACAAATTCTGCACATATCAAATTTACGATAATAAGCGCGTGGACGACCACAGATTGGACAGCGGTTGTATTCACGCACCGCAAATTTCTTAGGCCGTTTTGATTTGGCAATCATCGATTTCTTCGCCACAATTATCCTCCGCTCTTAAGCTTTATTTTCTGAACGGCATACCGAGACCGGTCAGTAGTGCACGACCTTCCTCGTCTGTACGAGCCGTTGTTACAATAGTGATATTCAACCCGGACACCTGGGCGATTTTATCCAGATCTATCTCCGGAAATATCAATTGCTCCTGAATTCCCAAGGTATAATTACCCCGACCATCAAAAGCCTTTGGGGAGATCCCCTTGAAATCACGTACCCGAGGCAGTGCAACATTAACCAAACGATCAAGAAATTCCCAAGCGCGGTTTTGCCGCAAGGTAACACATGCCCCGATAGGGACATCCTCACGCAATTTAAACCCGGCTATTGACCTCTTGGATTTAGTAATAATAGCTTTTTGCCCACTGATCCGTGCCAATTCATCAACTGCGGATTCCAGCAGTTTGGGATTCTGAATTGCCTCACCGAGACCCATATTCAGAACCACCTTCTCAATTCGAGGAACTTCCATAACTGTCTTGTACTGAAATTCCTTCATCAGAGCAGGAACTTGCTCCTGCAGATATGCCTGTTTCAACCTGGCCATCAAACTCTCCGTTTATTTATCAACACTCTCGTTACACTTTTTGCAGTAACGAGTTTTACTACCATCTTCAAGCAATCGAACCCCTGTTCGTGACGGTTGACTACATGAACCACAAATGAGCATGACATTAGAAATACTCAACGGTGCTTCTTTTTCCAAAATGCCACCCTCTGGGTACAACTGATTGGGACGAGTATGTCTCTTAATCATGTTGAGACCTTCGACAACAACCCGGCTTTTCCCAGGGAATACGCGTAAAACTTTGCCAGTTTTACCTTGTTCTTTTCCGGCAATAATTTTCACCATATCATTTTTCTTGATATGTAATTTGACAATAGACATCGCTTAGACACTCCAACAATCTGTATATTTATAAAACTTCAGGAGCCAATGAAACAATTTTCATATAGTGCCGAGCTCGCAATTCTCTTGCAACAGGTCCGAAAATACGGGTGCCAAGTGGCTCATTACCGGTTCCAACAACAACTGCAGAGTTCCCATCAAAGCGGATAAAAGATCCATCGGGACGCGGAACCTCTTTTGCGGTACGAACAATAACAGCTCGGACAACATCACCTTTTTTGACCTTAGAATTTGGCAATGCTTCCTTGACACTACAAATAATAATATCGCCGATTCCGGCGTACTTGCGTTTGGATCCCCCGGGAACTTTAATACAACAAAGTTTTTTAGCCCCTGAGTTATCTGCCACGCTAAGCATAGTTTGCATCTGGATCATAAGTATCTCCTACGCAGTAACGGCTTTTTCCAAAACCTGTCGCACACGCCAGCGCTTGTCTTTCGACAATGGTCTTGTTTCGACAATGAGAACCTTATCACCAATACCACAACTATTGCTCTCATCATGAGCTTTAAAGGTGACTTTACGTTTGATGAATTTCATGTAAACACGATGTTTGACCAGGTTATCAACCCTGACAACGACGGTTTTGTCCATCTTGTTACTGACAACAATACCGACACGGGTACTTCTGTTACCTCGTTCTTGGCTCATTTTTCCTCACACTAAGCGTTCAGTTTACCAGAAAGAATTGTTTTCATCCGGGCAACATCTTTTCGTACCTCTGAAACTCTCGATGTATTTTCCAAATGACCGGTATGCAACTGAAATTTCAGATTAAATAATTCCTGTTGCAATTCTTGTGTTTTAGTTTGCAACTCTTCAACACTGAGATCTTTGATTTCACTAACTTTCATCGCCAACCTCTCTTCTGACAAACTTGGTTCTCATTGGCAACTTATGCGCTCCTAAACGGAATGCTTCACGAGCCACCTCTTCAGTTACACCCTGCATCTCATAGAGCATGTGACCGGGCTTGACAACAGCAACCCACTTTTCCGGAGACCCTTTACCTTTACCCATCCGAGTTTCGGCAGGCTTACTGGTCAGTGGCTTATGTGGGAAGGTACGGATCCAAATTTTACCACCCCGTTTAATATAACGGGTCATGGCGCGACGGGCAGCTTCGATCTGTCGAGCTGAAAGCCAACCACATTCTAAAGCTTGCAAACCGTAATCACCAAAGCTCACTTCGGTACCACGAGATGCCTGGCCGGCCATCCGTCCGGTAAATTGTTTTCTTCGTTTTACTTTTTTTGGCATTAACATGACAAGCTACTCCTGATCAGCCTACTGGCCGCTCTTTCTCTTTACCAAGCACCTCACCTTTGAAGATGAGAACCTTTACACCGATAATTCCATAGGTTGTCATAGCTTCGGCAAACCCATAATCGATATCAGCGCGCAAAGTATGTAGTGGAACACGACCTTCGCGATACCATTCTGTCCGGCTCATTTCAGCACCACCGAGACGACCTGCACAGGTAATTTTGATTCCCTTAGCACCGAACTTAAGTGCCATACTGACACTCCGCTTCATGGCACGACGGAAAGCGACTCTCCGTTCCAGCTGCAAAACGATATTCTCAGCAACCAACTGGGCATCAACCTCAGGCTTACGCACTTCCTGGATATTAATAAAACACTCATCATTGGTGATCTTAGCCAGATCTTTCTTCAGCACTTCTACTTCAGCACCTTTTTTACCAATGATAATTCCGGGACGGGCAGCAAAGATGTTAATCTTTACTTTGTTCGCAGCACGTTCCAATTCAATTTTAGAAATACCAGCATGATACAACCGCTTCTTTAAAAAGTTGCGTAACTTCAAATCAGCGTGCAATTTTACAGAATAATCGGAATCCGCATACCAGCGGGACTCCCAAGTCCGGTTAATACCCAGACGAAATCCTATCGGATGAACTTTCTGGCCCAAAGGGATACCTCCTCGAC
>CAZGKZ010000111.1:0-4566 GCA_964526315.1 uncultured Geobacteraceae bacterium | reverse complement strand
TTCTTTGTTAAAAAATCCATCTCATTTATTGGGGCGTGGCCAAGCGGTAAGGCACCGGATTTTGATTCCGGCATTCCCAGGTTCGATCCCTGGCGCCCCAGCCATTTATAGATAATGATCTCTTTTAGGGATCGAAGCGGAGCGAGCGCTGACTTGATGTCAGAAAAGCAGACAGGATGTCTGCGGCAGCGAGTGTAGGTGAGCCGACGCAGAAGCCGGCAGGATGCCGGTGACGAAGTGGGGGATCCCTGGCGCCCCAGCCATAAAATTGATTTTTAGTTATCCTGAGGGATAACATTGAAAAGGATGAAGCATAAGCTTCATCCTTTTTTTGTATCTATTGTTTTATGACAATGATAATTTTGAAATGTATTTTGCCCAGATATCTATTCTTACTGAATATCCAATCGAGGTTTTCAATGCAACCGTTTACTTTTGCCGATATTTTGTTCCTTTTTCTCACTCTTGTCATCACCTTCACGATCCTTTGGTTCGTGAATAAAGCCAAGGGAAAACGGAGTGGAACGACGGAAAATATTCAATCTGAAGCAACAGTGACTTCTGATACCAATGAGAAATAAGCAGCTGTTGAACTTTGGAGAGTTGTTGAGAGCGTTGCTCAAGGGGTATAATTATGACATGGAATCGCCTATCTTTTCCCGTATTTGACCAATCCTGTACATCATTGTTGTCCCGTTACCTGTCAGAACAACTATTTGAACAATTGAAGGATCAAGTGACAGAAAACGGTTTTACTTTAGCTCAGGCAATTAACTCAGGGGTTGTGAATCAGGACAGTGGGGTTGGTGTTTATGCTGGTGATGCTGAATCCTATCATTTATTCAGTCCCCTTTTTGATCCGATTATTGCCGATTATCACGGCTTTTCCAAAACAGACCAACATCGCAGTGATCTGGATATTGAAAAACTCTCTGCCCCAAACCCTGACCCTGATGGTCAATTTATCCTTTCAACTCGTATCCGTGTCGGGCGCAATATCGCTGGTCTGCCATTAGGTCCTGCACTGACAAAAACACAACGAAATTCAATAGAGTCTCAGGTTTCCAGTTCTCTACGTGACTTATCCGGCGACTTGGCAGGCACTTATTATCCTTTATCCGGAATGGATGAAATGACTCGGAATCAATTGATTGCCGACCACTTTCTGTTCAAAGCCGGCGATCGGTTTCTTGATGCTGCAGGATTAAATCGGGACTGGCCGGAAGGGCGGGGGATTTTTCACAATCGAGATAAGACTTTTCTGGTTTGGGTTAATGAGGAAGATCAGCTCCGCATCATTTCGATGCAGCAGGGGGGAGATATCGAAACAGTTTTCCGCCGCTTGCTGACGGCGGTTGCAGAAATAGAAAAATCTGTTTCATTCATGTTTGATTCACGGCTCGGCTATCTGACCAGTTGTCCAACTAATTTGGGGACCGCGATGCGTGCCAGTGTCCATATTCGTCTGCCTTTGCTTGCCAATGATATGACATCTTTCAAAAAAATTGCTGATTCTTACCACCTGCAGATCAGAGGTGTCGATGGTGAGCACTCTGAGAGCAAAAGTGGAATTTTTGATATTAGCAATAAACGACGTTTGGGTGTCACTGAGGTTGACTGTGTCCAGGACATGTATAATGGGGTCGTTGCTCTTATCAACCGAGAAAAAACACTGTAGAAGATGTTTCTTCTAGAGAACTCAAAAAGCCCGACACATTCTTGTGCCGGGCTTTTTATCAAGCTGTAAGCAGAATTGTAAAATCAGGTAAAAGTCAGTTTCCGCTCCAAATCCATCGAGGTTGAAACCCGCTTGGCTTCGCGCATTGATATCTGTCCACTATTGCAAAGTTGGATCAGGTGTTGATCCATTGACTGCATCTGATATTGTGCTGCCCCTTTTTCAATATGACCTTCTATCTCATCTAAATTACCATCCCGGATACATGCTTGGATCGTTGTTGTTGTACGCATCACTTCAACGACCGGAATAAGATTCTCACCGGTTTTATCTTCAACCAACCGCAATGACACAGTTGCCACGAGAATATCTGCAAGGCGCTGGCGGATTATTTCCTGTGAATCGGGAGGGAAATGTCCAATAATTCGATTGATTGTAGACGATGCATTTTGTGTATGGAGTGTCGAAAAAACCAGATGTCCTGTTTCTGAAGCCTTTATGCAGGCGTCAATTGTTTCTAGATCACGTAATTCTCCAACCATGATGACATCCGGATCCATTCTCAATGAAGCCCTCAATGCTGCACTGAAATCTGCCGTATCAAGACCAACTTCACGCTGTATGATGCAACTTTTGATCGAAGCAAAAAGAAATTCTATCGGATCTTCAATTGTGATGATGTTAAAAGCATATTTCGCGTTGATGTAATTGATCATCGAGGCAAGTGTTGTCGATTTCCCATTACCAGTTGGACCGGTGACTAGAACAAGACCGTTGGGGGCTTTAACAATTTCAGAAAGAACGGCTGGCAATTTCAGATCTTTAAAACTGCCGATCTCCGGGGGAATCACTCGCATGACAATACCGATATTACCCCGTTGCTTAAAGATACTGACGCGAAAACGGCCACTATTTGCCAATGAATAGGATGCATCAAACTCAGTAAAATTAACCGGTAGATCACGATTATTATTTTTCATGATCGTTGCAGCGATAAACTCAGTATCTGCTGCGGTTAAACTGGCTAATTTAGAACGTAAAAGTTGTCCGTGGGCACGAAAGAACGGAGGATTATCAACTTCAAAGTGGACATCGGAAACCCGCTTGGCAAATGCAATTTCCAAAATTTGATTGAGTGTTTTACTATCCATTTGGTTATCCTAGTGTATGACTTCTGGCTGATTGGAGCGATTCAGTTGCTTTCGAAATAATGCATTTTCCATGGCAAGGCCCGCCTGACCGACAAAAAATTCTAGAAAGTCGAGAGAAACTTTTTTTGCTGTATGGTGACCAAAATCAGCATACGTGATTGTAATGACACGATCATTACTCTTAAGCGGCAAGAGCAGAATTGTATTATCGGTCGGGGCACCAATCTCCGGATAGAGAAGGTCGGTAAAGGTACTATCCTCAGGTTTTCCCAAGAAACTCTGACCAGAATTGATCATCTCATGGAAAATTGATTCTTTCCTGATCGGGAGGCGAAACTTCATCGGTGCAGCTGGACCCTGTTCTCTATCTGCCACGACACCAACATTGCGTTCTGCAATTAACTCATTTTTATCGACAATTAATGTTAAAGTCCGGTCGAACAGTTCACTGACGAATTGTAGAACCAGCAACGAAATATCTGGGGCCTTACGCAATAATCGTAATCCAGACAGACTGTTACGCAACTTCGCAAACTGTTGCCGACGTTCTTCATTAAAACATCCCCGAATGTAAACCTGAAAAGTATTGAGGAAATTAATCATATCCTCTGCAAAAGTTTCCTTCCTTTCAGAAAAATAAGGCATTGGAAAGACAGCACGAACTCCATCATTAAGTGATTGCAACGAAAAGCTGAAATCAAGGGGTGAGGCAAGTTGGATAATTGAAATTTGAGGGTATTGCAACATTTTCAGTGAACGGACCTCTATAAGAGAATTCTTGCTGAACCCTGATGTTTCTGCGACAGGGCTACCAAAAACCAGAATAGGCTCAAGGTATTTAAACAGAGCTCTTTCAATCAAATTATCCAATTCATGCTTCTCAGAGGTTACAAAAACTAGAATGCCCTCTTTTTTGCAGACGGTCATGATTGCGTGCTGTAGAAACTCATCGCAGGTATAGATGATAACCGCTTGGGATTTTGATGTGGTGGATAGACCATCATCGCCTAGATAGGTCGTTGATATGCCGGATAAAAAACTAACGAGTTTTTCCTTACCCTCATTTGGAATATCAGGAAGTGTTTCATCGATCACCTGACGATGGATATCAGCAGGATCAAAAGCCTCTAAGCCTTTAAAGATATATGGTTTTTTTCTTTCAAGTTTGTCTAGATCGGCGAGTCCAAGCAAGTCTTCTGATACGAGAACTTCTTCAGCATCACTTTTCTCTGGCTGCTCAAGTTCTTTAACCTCTTCGAACTGTTCCAGTGGGTTTTCTATCAGTGGTTCATCGGAAAGTTGAATTTCACCGGAATGAACTTTTTCATCAAAGATCCGCAACGCATCCATCAGCACCATTTGGGTATCCAATGTGACTGTTTGCAGTTGCTTGGGGAGATAACGATAGTCGTCTGATACATTAACTTCATCAATATCTAAAGTAAAAATTCCCCGTGTCCAACAGATCATTTCTACCACGGTCATTTCAATTAATGTCTCGAGGGCTTTAAACGCAGCATCTTTTGACAGCCCACAATGTTCTAATAATGTGGCGATCAGGGGTTTACGGTCTTCTTCTGATAACTCTTGAATGCCAAGAGCCTTATCCAAATCTTCTTGGCCAATTATGCTGCTTTCCAGAAGAATTTTTCCGATTTTAAGTTTTTCACTGGAATGGGTTGCACTGACAATATAACCTTTGTTAAATACTAATTGTCCTTCACCTTTACGGCTGTA
>CAZGKZ010000110.1:0-4575 GCA_964526315.1 uncultured Geobacteraceae bacterium | reverse complement strand
TTTTCCAATATTTCAACGGGAGCCTGATCGAAATGGGAAAACTCCATTGTGAACCCGCCTTGCCCTTTGGTGGCGCTGCGCAGTTCGGTCATATAGCCAAACATCTCCAATAATGGAACTGTGGCACGGATAACATCTTGCCCGGGACGGGAAGTTATCCCCTCAATCTGTCCCCGTTTCTGATTTAAGCTCCCCATGACCCGGCCGGTATAATCAGACGGGGCAACAAGTTCTAGAGCCATGACCGGTTCCAGCAGGGTGGGTTTGCCATTTTGTAATGCCTGACTGACCGCTCGATTGATTGCTGCTGAGATACCAAGGTCGGTTGTCTTATTACTATTATAGGGTATTTCAATCAGGCTGAGCTGTAGATCCGTTAACGGGTACCCGGCAATTTGACCCGATTGACAGGCTGCAGTCAGATTTTTTTTAATCAATTCCGCCAGTTCTTTTGGCCAATCCAGAAGCAGTTGTTCCGGGATATCAATGTTGATCCCAGTTTTTCGTTCGGTTGGGTTGAGCCTGATTTTAACTTCACCATAGTGAGTTTTCCCATCAATTTCCCGTTCAAATATCTCATGTTGTTCGGTTGCACAACGGACCGTTTCCCGGTAAACAACTTGCGGTCTTCCGGTTTGAGTTTCAATCCCGAAATCACTTCTCAGCCGCTGAATAATCACTTCGAGGTGGAGCTCTCCCATTCCGGTCAACAATGTCTGCCCGGTTTCCGGATCTTCCTTAACCCGAAAGGTTGGATCTTCCCACTGTAGTTTCTCTAAGGCCAGCGGTAGCTTGTCACGATCGGCAACAGTTTTTGGCTCAACCGCCAGGGAGACAACCGGTTCGGGATAATCAAGTCCGGCCAATTGTAGGGGGAGGTCGGGGTTACTGATCGTATCCCCGGTGAGGATATTCTTCAGTCCGGTTGCTGTGACAATATCTCCGGCAATCGCCCGATGAATTCTCTCCCGTTTATGCGAGTGCATCCGAAACAGCCGGGCAACTTTTTCATTTTCCCGGGTACGGCTGTTGTAGACAAGATCTCCTGGCATAAGAGTGCCTGAGTAGATTCGCAGGTAACTCAGTTTACGCCCTTCGTCGGCCAGAACTTTAAATGCCAGCGCACAGAGTTCAGCCTGTGGATCAGTGGTGACTTGCCGTTGCTCCTGGTTGTCGAGCCGGATTGCTGTGGACGGTGGAATATCCAAAGGTGAGGGGAGTAGGGCGCAGATTGTATCCAGGAGCGGCTGAATCCCTTTATTGCGTAGAGCCGATCCAAGCAGAACCGGGTATATTTTACAATTGTTAACCCCTTTCCGCAATGCGGGAAGAATTCGCTCCGCCGCAATTGGATTGCCATCAAGAAAATCATCGAGAATATGATCATCAAAATCTGCGGCTGCTTCGATAATTCGCTCCCGCTGCTGCTGCGTTTTCTCACGGAGCTCTTCGGGGATTTCACCGGAGACTAAAGTTTGTCCCTGGTCATCCTCAGCAAAGAGGATGGTTTTTTCTGCAATCAGGTCGATCACCCCGTAAAACTTCTCTTCATTGCCAAGTGGTAGTTGTAGCAGTAAGGGGGTAGCATCCAGCTGCTTGATCATCGCTTCCAGAACCTGCTGATAATCAGCACCAATACGATCCATTTTATTGATCAGACAGATCCGTGGTACCTGATAGCGGTTGGCTTGGCGCCAGACAGATTCACTCTGCGGTTGCACTCCTTCAACGGCACTGAAGATAGCAACAGCACCATCCAGAGCGCGGAGGGAACGTTCAACTTCGATAGTAAAATCGATGTGTCCAGGGGTATCGATCAGGTTGAAAATATAATCTTTCCAACGACAGTTTGTCGCTGTAGCTGTAATGGTGATACCCCGTTCCTGTTCTTGTTCCATCCAGTCCATGACTGCCATACCATCATGGACTTCACCCATCTTGTGGATTTCACCGGCGTAGAACAAAATCCGTTCGGATACGGTGGTTTTTCCAGCATCAATGTGGGAAATAATGCCGAAGTTACGAACCTGGTTAAGATTGGGGTTTGCCATGAAATACCTTTTTAAGCTAGCAGCCTGTCAGACTGCTAAAATATTCAAGACCGAAGGCGCTGTAAATGTTCTTCCTCAAGTTGGTTCAAGGAGAAATATTCCCGTTCCAGCTCTTCAATATAAAAGTGGTCCAGACCACTGTTAGCCAGGAAATCATTCCGCAAATCAATGTCATTGTTGGTAATTATTTCGGGAAGAAGCTGGCGCAGATAGACCGCTTCTTTTTTGATATCATGAATCACGGTTTGAAATAATTCTGGATCAAGTGTTTTATTGATAATGCCCATCCTCAACAGTTCATCATTCAATTCACCTAATAATTCGTTTTGTTCGCTCTGGGTATTGTAGCGTGAATAGCGGGTGCGAATGTGGTCTTTGGCATGGCTGAGGACAATATTGTATAGCTTCTCCTGGTTGTCGATCATCTTTAAGTTGGCAGTTGCCCTCTTGACGGTAGTAACTCCTGCGGCAATTTCCTCGAGCTCTTTTTCAAGACAAACCAACTTTTGTCGGCCAAAACGTCCCAGGTAGTGATTGGTAATAATATCTTCAAAGAAGAGTTTCTGAAATAACCCTTTGATCAGTTTGCTGAATTCTTGGCGGCTGTTTATCAGGCTCTGGAGGATCTCTTCGGTCGGTTGGTAGTTTTCCATAAAGGCAACCTGGCTGATTTTTGTCGCAGTGCTGTCGTAGAGGTCAAAAAAGGTGATAATATAGGAAAAGTCTTCCAGTAATGAGATGGGAGCCCCTTCCCGAATTTGTTCATCGAATAGCTGTCCAGTTTCCAAAAGTAGTTTCTCAAAACTGTGATCATGGTTGCGACGAGCATGTTGTTTAGCAAACAGAAGTTGGATCATGTCCCGCCTTCTGATTCCTCTGTGCAACAGTAGATCGTGGAGAATATCTCTTGTAATGGCAGTGTATTCAGGTTCATAAACAATACCATTGACCTGTGTCCTTAATTTTTCATCCAGTGCTGTCAACAGGGCAGGAGGGATTTCATTCCGCAATGCGAGGGTTTTTAAGCGGGTCAATCGGGCATTTTGCTGGCGGCTGATATCACCTTGTAGATAACATTCAACCAGCACTTTTTTGTAATCATCAATAATGCGATAATTATCCCGATGTTTGTACATCACATCAATACGAATACGTTCACTCTGGTAGGGGTCTATCCCAAGGTTGTCAGCCAGGTCCTGAAGTGCCGTTTTGGTATTGTTTGATGTGGTGCGATTCCGATAGTAAAGAGTTTGAAACTCCTTCTGAAAATGGCGGTGTTTCGTGTCGGATAATCGTAGCAGGTAGATGGTTGCCTGTTCCGGAAGCTGAGCCAGTAGCGATTCCGCCAATTGGGAATCGTCCTGGTGATTGAGATTGGGGATACGTTTGAGAGCCTTCCCCAGGGAGCGAAGGATCTGTTCTTGCTGCAGTCGGTGTGTTTGACTATCCAGACCACTGACAAAAAAGAAGTAATTATCAACCGCATGACCCTGCAGAAAAATCTCTTCGTAGCTTTGTTCAATATGATTCTGCTGGCTGATTTCCAGTTGTCCCGTTTGGTTGTAACTGGCTCCGAGAAGAATCAGTCGGTTGACGATCCCCTCTTTACTTAAATCTGAGACCGGTTGATCCACACCGAACATGTACTCACAAAATGTGCCACCGGTTCCCTCCTGGCGTAACCCGGTTGGGCTAAGAATAAGTTCGCTTCCGGGAGCAAAAAAACGGAGGTCTTGATCGGTGTTCTGAAAAAAATGATGATGAGCTGTCCTGCAACCAGCTGCCGTTGCAAAATACTCAATATTATTGTTTATCTTTCCGTGTAGTCTAATCTCAGTGTTCATAATATAGTTTATTTCATTTTTGATGAATTCATGAAAAGATTAAATTGTTGACCATCGTACGCAAGATTGATCCCCTCCGGTAATTGTTGGTCATGAATCGGGTGATCAACTTCATGGCTCAAGTGGGTGAGCAGAGTTTGCTTTGCACCAATCTGCTGTGCCATTTCAATAGCCTGGGGAATATTAAAATGGGTACTGTGTGGGGTAAAGCGTAAACCATCGAGAATTAATACCTCCAAACCATGTAGAAGATCAAGTGAACTCGGTGGAATAGCGTTACAATCGGTCAAATAGGCGAACGGTCCACAACGATAACCAAAAGTTTCCATTTTTCCATGGAGCATCGGGATCGGAACAACCTTTAGATCAAAAAGATCAATCGCTGCTGCTATCGGATGGAGTTCCAGTCGGGGGATGTAGCTGACATGTTCTGATTGATCAAAAATATAGCTGAAGCTGGTTCTGATAGTTGCAAGTGTTTGTTTTGAGCCGTAGAGTGGGATCGGTTGTTTTGAGCGTAAGTTGAAACCACGCAAATCATCGATGCCATGCATATGGTCGGCATGACTGTGAGTGTAAAAAACGGCATCAATGTGTCTGATATCCTCTCGCAGCGCCTGTTGACGCAGATCAGTTGAGGTATCGATCAAAATATTGTATTTTCCATAACTGAGCAGAGC
>CAZGKZ010000109.1:0-4599 GCA_964526315.1 uncultured Geobacteraceae bacterium | reverse complement strand
TCTATCATCCAGAATTCAGCAGCATGGCGGCTGGTATTAGAATTTTCGGCTCGAAAAGTTGGACCAAAGGTATAGATATCTGAAAATGCGGTTGCAAAAAGTTCCCCCTGCAACTGACCACTGACTGTCAACCCGGTCCGCTCACCAAAAAAATCTTGCGCCCAGTCAACCTTGCCATCCTGCTGTGGTGGATTGGTCGGATCAAGAGTCGTCACCCGAAACATCTCCCCCGCCCCTTCACAATCATTAGCCGTGATAATTGGAGTTTGTACGTAGAGAAAACCCTGCTGATTAAAAAATTGATGGGTCGCAAAAGCCAGCATGCTACGCATCCGGAATACGGCCCCAAAGGTATTGGAGCGTGGCCGCAAGTGGGCGATTGTACGGAGGTATTCAAGGCTGTGGCGTTTTTTCTGCAACGGATAACTTTCGTCACTGACACCGACAATCTCAACCTGCGAAGCTTGAACTTCCCAAGCTTGACCTGCTGCCGGAGACTCAACCAGTTGTCCGGTAACAGTCAAAGAGGCTCCCGTGCCAACTTTGGATACGGCCTCATAATTATTAAGCTCCGGGCTCAACACAATCTGCACTGAAGCAAAGCAACTGCCATCATTCAAAGTGATAAAAGCAACCCCCTTACCCCGCCGAACCGAACGGACCCATCCTTTAACGAAAATCTCTTCCTTGGCCGATTGTGATTGTAACAGTTCTTTGACCGAAGTCTTTGCCAGACGACTCATTCTCAGTTTCCTTTCAGGTTCAGAACAAATATGTTTTCTATTATCTCCAAATTAAGTGATGATCTGCAAGGGATATAAAATAAAAAAGACTGCCCGAAAAGGAACAGTCTTTTTTATGTCTACCTGAATCAGTCGCAATATCATGTTGGATCAACAAACCTGATCCCGATGAGAAGTCCTTTTAATTAAAGAATGATGTATCCATTTTCCGAGTAAAATCGCTTACCCAGGAATCATGAATTCTCTTCATTTTTAACCGGAAGAATCATCTCAAAACAGCTCCCTTGTCCAGGCTCAGAGGTCACTGTCAACTGACCGTGATGGCCATGTACCACGATGAAATAAGCAGTTGACAATCCCAGCCCCGTCCCTTGTCCAACATCACGTCGGGTGTAAAATGGGTCAAATATCCGCTCGACAACTTCTGCCGACATCCCCATTCCATTGTCCTCTATCTGTAGAACGACAGATTCCTCACCGGCAGAAAAAAGTCGCAGGGTGATCTGGGGGCTATCCACATTTTGGTACAGAGCCTGTGCTGCATTCTTCAGCAAACCAAGAATAACCTGCTGAATTTGGCTGCTGTCACAATTTACGCTGGGAACCGTTTGATAATCGCGAACAATCTGAATTGTCTTGAAATTAAATTGATGCCGCATATCGTAATCACTGGCACCAAGTTCAACCGTTTTCTCCAGCAAATCGGTCAGTGAATAGGGGATAAAACCAGAGCGCCCACGCCGACTGAAATTCTGGATATTTTCAACAATCTTTGCTATTCGCTGTCCGGCATGGAGGACTGAATTGAGCATTTTTTCGCAGCCCCGCAGTCTCAGATACTCACCAATCACCTCGATTGTTGTTCCCAAGTCTTGGGCCGCATTCCGGTTTGCTTCGAGTTCAGGAGACAAACGCCGATTTAAAACCTGAACATTCTGTAAAATAACCGCGAGAGGGTTGTTGATTTCATGGGCGAGTCCAGAAGCCAATCCACCGATTGCTTGCATTTTTTCTGAGCGGATCATCATCTCTTCCAACTGGACTCTCTCCGTGACATCATCCATATGAATAACTGCACCAGTTTCACCGGTAAGAGAAAGGGGATAAATGAGGATATCAAAAAAACGACTCCCCCCTCCTTCCCCTTTTTTGAGGCTCTCAACTTTCAGCAACCGGGTCGGCTTGTTGGTACGAAGTGTCTCTGTCAGTTCTGGTAAATAAACGGTCGAATTAAATAATCGACACACTTTTTCCATGGGCAGGCCATCAGCGTCCTCTGCGGTAATAATACTCTCCTGCTCAGCCCGTTTATTCCATAGTGTTACCTTCATATTGCTGTCGATACCGATCAATACGGAGGGCATTGAATCGATAATATTCTGCAGGTATAACCGTATCTGCTGCAATGATTCTTGGGCCAGTTTACGATCGGTGATATCCGCAAGCATCCCTTCCATGCCGACAGCTTTATTATTTTCATCGTAGACGATATAATTGTTCAATAATGCCCAGAAAATCTCCCCATCCTTGCGGCGCATTCGAACTTCGTAATTAAAAAGCCTCTTCTCTTGATATAACCGCTCCATCATTCTGTGGCGATCCTGCGGATCAACATATAGTTCATTTTCCAAATTAGCATATCTGGAAAAACAATCAGCTTCGGAATCGCAGCCAAAAATAGCGACCGCAGCAGGATTCAAGCTAATAAACTCACCTGACAGGGTCGAACGATAAAGCCCCTCTGAAATATTATTATAAACATCTTTGTAGTGTTGTTCAGAGTGTTCTAATGCGGTAGCCCCTTCTTGCAGTTCAGCAACCATGTCATTGAAACCTTCTTCTATCTCCCCCCATTCATCACTTCGACCTAAAATCATCGGGGAGAAATGGTCCCCCTGTTGAAACTGTTTTAACCGCTCATCAATCTGGGTTATAGGGGTTTGGATGTGCTTGCTAAATAGACGTCTCAACGAAAACCAGGACAGAATCGCCAATAGCAACAAAAGAGTGAGAAACGATGAAACAGTGACTAAAATGGTATTTTTAATTTCAGTCTGAGCCGAAGTCATTGATCCGGCAAGTTGCTGATCCAGGCGACCCAGAATAGAGACACTCTGCGTTGTTAATTGATCCAAATCCCGGCTAATCTCCCCGATTCGAACCATCTCTTCATGATATTGCTGCATGAGATATTTATAGTAAGCAAAACGGTCAATCAGATGTCGCCCCAAACGATCGATCGGGGGTTCTGAAGCCGTCAGAGTTCCCAATCTCATCATCAAATCATCCAATTCTCCCGCCAGAGGGATTGGAGAATCGGGACTTAAGGTGAGTAAATGGGCAGGATTCTCTTCTGCATTGAGTTTTGCTATTTCATACAGACTTTCCCGATAACCTGAAATTAAAGAGATCAATTGCTTCAAATAATCAGTATTCCCGCCATCGAGAGTCACTGCCACCATTTTTTCAGCAATAATTTCCTTCATCAGAGAAAACATCTCATCAATATCTTGATCTTGCTCAGAGCGCCAGAAAAGGAGATAATTGACCCATTCACGACGTTGCAGGTAAACGGTAAATTGCTCCTGTAACTTCGCTAAAACATCAGCTAACTCGGTCCCCTGAGCTTTGGTCAGTAAACAAGAAAAATCTTCCGTCAACCCTTCCTTCTCTTTTTCATACCACTGATCATCAATATAAAAAGTTGATTTAAAAACACTCAATCTGACATTCAATAAGCCCAGGTCACGATTTATTTGCGAATTTTCAACAACTTTCTGATAGGTGCGGGTAACAATTTCATCCATACCAGAGCGGACATTCCTGGAGGTTAAATACAAGCCGATAGAAATCAGGATAAAAACCAGGATAACAACCAGAGACATCCTCTCTAATCGCTGCTTAATTGATATATGTCGCTGCGGTAGATTCATTATCTATGCTGACCTTGAGAAAATATTCATTCAGACTGATTGTTCACCAACTCGGCCCCCAACAAATCCATTGATTGCGGGACAATCCCTAATTGTCGCAGAGTAGAAACATTGATCATTCTCTTCCCATGAGAGTTACGAGTCACCGGCAACTGATCCATCGGCACCCCCTGTAACGCCTTCAATAACATCTCGGCAGCACGATGACCATGCTCACGGGCATTGGTAATAACGGCGCATAATGCCCCTTCCCTGACAACAGAAGCGGCAATTGCCGTTGTTGGTTTAGAAAAAGCTTCAACCAATGGAGGAATCACAATCTCTTCCGGCAGTTTTTTACCATTACCGTCACTCAAACCCCAGAGGGCCACGAGAAACAGAAGATCAGCCTCCTGACGAATATTCTCTGCCATTTTAAGCGCTTCGGCCAATGTGCTGGGGGTCAAAAACTTCACCATTCGCGCAGAAAGACGATCCTGCTCTGCGTTCAACTGCTCAGCAATTAAATCAGCAACCGGACCTGCTTTGACCATAAAAGCAAATGTTTCAATATCGCCAGCTAATTGCCGGCTTAATGAAATCGACTCTTCAAGATGGAAACGCTCTAAAATACCTGAAATGTTCGGGGTTGGATAACCATATAGATCGGGGCTGGCATTGACTCCACAAAACATAATTGGAACTGTGACTTTATTTTTTAAATAGGGGAGAACAAACATAGACTGGGCATTATCATCAACAGCAATCACCCCATCCGGTTTAATCTGCTGATAAATAGAAAAAGCCTCGGCAGCTTTTTTTGTCCCACCACCCAAGGCAATTTTAGTATTCAGATAGAAGAAAGTGAGTTCGGCAAAAGGGCTGAGAGTTTTTTCGATCTCCTCACGAATTTCAATATCCCATGGTGCATCTTTCTCATAGCT
>CAZGKZ010000108.1:0-4613 GCA_964526315.1 uncultured Geobacteraceae bacterium | reverse complement strand
GAAATCGCTTCATCGGGAATAAAAAAGAACGAGGCCTCTTTCAGGTAGATCATCAACCCGGGTTTGGCGTCACGATAGCCATAGAATGTCTCCCAGGTAAACTCAAATTCCATCCCCTGTTCAATTCCAGTAATTTTATCCTGATCGATAGTGTAATCGATAATTCCGGGAAAGTGTGGTTTGGCTTTGACTTTTTTAACCGCTTTATTGACCAGAAATTGCCGGGCAAAAACACAGTAGAGACCAAAAGCGATCATACCAAAGGCAACCAGATTGTTATCAAACAGGCCGAATAGCCCCGCAGCCCCGACAACCCACGAACCGGTGCCGTAGATGAAGCGGAGTTTGAACCGCTTGTCTGACATATAGTAGGCGTTATAAAAGTTGCGCCAGTCTTTTTCACTGAGGTCGTATTTGATCTTGATTGATTGGCTCATGGTTATGTTATCCCTGAAAAATCGAAAAGTGAGAGATTTATTTACCTTATTGGTGGGAGCGGGTCAAATAATATCAAAGAGAATGTATTTTGACTTGTCTTTTCCCGTGTGACGCAGCCGATGAGAAACCCCGCGACCTTTGGTGATATCAACCCGTTTTCCGGGGACATCATAACGAAGTACATATCCCCGGAAAACTACTTCTTTTGTAGAAGGTTGCTCAGTTTCAGCAATATCCCCTGCTTTGTCATCAACGCTCCGTGGGGGCAGAGTTCCTGACAACAGAAGCAGCGGATACAGTGATCGTAATCAATAATCAGGCGGTTGTTTTCAATCTTCATTGCTTCGGGGGGACAATGGGTGACGCAGTCGTTGCAGCGGACGCAGAGATTATGATCGGGGACGGGGCGAGCGGTCAGGGCGTGGCGGAGGTGGTGTTTCAGTGCCCCTTTTAGACCAAAATTGACATCGGTCATTTTCGCCTGGCGGAAATTGGTGATTTTCAACTCATCGAGAGGGATACCGCAGAGTTCGAGCTGTCTTAGGTCGGTGTAGGGACGTCCTGTTTCAATCGCCTGCTGTTGCGTCCAGACCTGTTGCGGTTTCATTCCGACAAGTTCCGTTGCAACGGTATCAATCGCCTGAGGGTGGCTGCCTGCCAACAGTGCTCCGATCTCAATTGGATCGCCGCTACCGGGTCCTTCGCCCTCCATCCCGATGACGGCATCGACAATGGTCAGGGCGGGGGAGAGGGCTTCGCAGAGTTCGAGAAGCATCAAAGCAAAAAAAGCTTTATCGGTTCCCGCTTGCAGGTGAAGACGGGGCTTGCGCAATCCGACAATCGCCCCAAACATATTCTTGACCCCACAGGTGAGCCCCATCATCTGGTGAGTTTTCAGTTTGGGCAGGTTGATGATGACATCGGCTTCAAGAAGTTCCTGGGCGACCTCAAACTGCTGGAATTTCCCCCCTTTAGGATGAATAGTCACTGCTGTTTCAAATGGGACAAACGGGCAACTGGTTTCTTCCGCGACGCTGAGGATACCACTCTTACGGGCGACACTTTCGGCGCTGCCAATACCGGGAGAGTCGCCGATGGAAACGATTCCCCCTGCCTTTTTCGCTAAAATGGCAACCGCCCGGACAATTTCCGGATGGGTGGTGACCGCTTTATCGGGAGTTTTGCCGGAGAGAAGGTTCGGTTTTAGCAGCACTTTTTGCCCGGGGTTGACAAAGGTCTCCATCCCGCCAAGAGGCTGGAGCAGACCGGTTATGGCAGCCAGAGTTTTTTCTGGGTCGTAACTATTTAACCTCTGCAGGGAAACCTGATGAGGTTTTGATTGAATGGAATGCTGCAAAAAATAATCCTCTGAAGTCAGGTGGATATCAATGCTATCTCTTTTGCAGAGATTATTTTTTCAACGCCGAGATGGTTGCGGCGATCGATTCTTTGCGGTAAATCAGAGACGTATGACCGATACGATCAAGTTCGACGGCTGTTCCCCAAGGGAGATGATTGTTGGAGTTTGGCAACACCATATTGTCTTTATTGGTGTAGATGTTGGTCAGTTGAATCTTGTCTGGAATCGGTGCACTGTTCAATCTCTGGAGGAAATCAGAATTAGGGATCAGCAGTTTCCCCAGCGGAGCAATGGCAAATGTGGCCAGTTTAGAACCATGATGGGGAGAGCCGAGGCAGATCAGTTGGTCCACTTTGTCTTCTCCTCCCCTCAGTTGGATGTAGTTGCGGGCGATCATCCCCCCCATTGAATGACCGACCAGGTGGACTTTGTTGACCCCCAGTTGATGCCGAAGTTCATCAACCCGTTTCGCCAATAATTCGGTCAGGGTCTCTTCGTTGTGCCAGCCAGTGAGGTTTATCGTGGCAATGTTTTTACATCCCTGTTGTCGGAGTTGCCGCTTAAACCAGAACCAGCAACTCTGATTGACAAACAGCCCATGCAGCAACAAAATGGGCGTCTCTCCACGTTGCATTGCCGGTTTGGTGCGGAAAAAACCGAAAGGGATGAGCATAATAGTGATTGAATTAAAGAAAACTTCCGGGATGATGAGTGCTATGATTAATTTAAGATTTTTCCAGCTAAATCGATCAACGACAGAGTCGGGGTGTGCATTCGAATATTCGTACCAGTAAATGATATAGCTGAGCAATACGACCAACAGGTTAAATGCGGGTATAATCAGGATGATGATACCCAGAAGTAGCAACAGGTTAGTGATCACGTAATTCTCTCCGAAAGTGTCAATTCTGGATCGGTCTTTTGGGAGGGTTGCCGATAATGACCAGCCCCCTCCATGTTCATGAGTTGGAGTATGGCATGCTGTTGTGATGTCGTCAATCGGGGGAATTTGTTGTCTGGTTTTCCGGATAGGGATAGGCTTTTTGTGGAAAAATATTTAAACCGGTTTATCGATCATTTGACCGTGGAGCGTAATTTATCTCCGCGAACGGTTGAAGCCTATCTGCGGGATCTTCGGCAGTTTCAGGTTTTTTTACAACAGCCCGGAAATTCTGAGTCAAAGGTGGATGGGGTAGGACAGGTTGATCTGTTGCTATTGCGACAATATCTGGCTCAATTGCATAAAAAATGTGGTCGAACCAGTGTCGCACGTAAATTATCAGCGATTAAAATGTTTTTCCGCTTTCTGGTTCGCGAAGGGGTATTGACAGATTCTCCTGTTGACCATCTTTCGACCCCCCGCCGGGAGCAGTATCTCCCCAAAGTTCTTAGCGCCGAACAGGTCAGTCACTTGCTCGATCACTCACCTTCCGGACAGTTTCTGCTGGTGTTGCGTGACTTGGCAATCTTTGAGCTGACTTATTCCTGCGGTCTGCGGGTTGGAGAATTGACCAGTCTAAATGTTGGTGGGGTCGATCTGGAAAGTCGGCAGGTCCGAGTACTTGGCAAGGGGAACAAGGAGCGGATTTTGCCGATTGGTCGGCAGGCCTGCAGTGCATTGCAAAATTATCTCAAGGCGCGTGGAGAAATCAGACAGGAGGATGCGCTGTTTCTCAATCAACGTGGTGGTCGGTTGACCGCACGCAGCGTACAGCGCAATTTGAAAACCCGTCTTCTGCAGTTTGGATTGCCGACTGATGTTACTCCTCATACTCTACGCCACTCATTTGCCACCCATTTGCTTGATGCTGGTGCCGACCTACGGATGATCCAGGAGCTGCTCGGGCACGCATCGTTGTCAACAACCCAGAAATATACCAAGGTGAGTTTTACCCACCTGACCGATGTTTATGATCAGTGTCATCCCCGCAGTCGCAAAAAAGACTAAAATGGTAATCATTTCTTGACAAGTGATCCCTAATCATTAAACTACAGAGAGAACTTTAAACATAAATTCTCATCATAAAGGAGCTCAATAATGAGTGTATTAGTTGGTAAACAAGCCCCAAATTTTACCGCATCAGCAGTTATGGCCGATGGATCGATTAACGATGATTTCTCTCTTGAAGATTATAAAGGAAAACATATTGTTCTGTTCTTTTACCCCCTTGATTTTACTTTCGTCTGCCCGACTGAGTTGATCGCATTCAGTCATCGGATTGCTGAATTTGAAAAGCGCGGTGTCCAGGTTCTTGGTTGTTCGATTGATTCACAATTTACCCACCTGGCGTGGCGCAACACCGCTATTGATGATGGTGGAATTGGTGAGGTTAAATATCCTCTGGTTGCCGATGTGAAGCATGATATCTGTCGTGCCTACGATGTTGAACTTGAGCCTGCTGGAGTTGCTCTGCGTGGTTCCTTCCTGATTGATAAGTCGGGAGTTGTTCGTCACCAGGTGGTTAACGATCTGCCGTTAGGCCGTAATATTGATGAAATGTTGCGGATGGTCGATGCTGTCCAGTTTCATGAAGAACATGGTGAGGTCTGCCCGGCCGGTTGGAATTCTGGTGACAAAGGGATGGTTGGCAGTACTGAAGGTGTTGCTTCCTATCTTGCCGAGGAGGCTGACAAGCTTTAACGGAAATAAAAAATCCACAGTTACTAAATAGTTATAAATATTAGTTTAGAAAAAAAGACAGCTTCGGCTGTCTTTTTTTGTTGATTATTGATTTATAATGATGCTAGTCTCATCATACATTAACGTATATTTTATAATTATTTTTAATAGGAGTCTCGTCTGGGCCTTTTTACT
>CAZGKZ010000107.1:0-4617 GCA_964526315.1 uncultured Geobacteraceae bacterium | reverse complement strand
GGTCTTTCCAAGACTCAATCTTCATTGGTCGGCCGGGTCGATAGTTTATTGCGTGGCCACGCCGTGATTGATGAGGATTTAATCGAAGAATTGGAAGAGATTCTGATTACTGCCGATCTGGGAATGCCGACGACCCAGCGGCTGATAAAATCAATTGAAACGGGTCAGGCCAGAGGTGACTTAGAGTCTCCTGAGCAGGTACGCCAGTTACTGATGGAGGAGCTGAAAAGTATCTTGATGTTTGACAGTAAACCCCTCGATGTAACCAGTGCGGCACCATTTGTTATTATGGTTATTGGTGTCAATGGTGTTGGTAAGACGACAACTATTGGCAAATTGGCCAATCAGTTCGCTCTGGCGGGTAAGAAGGTTATTCTCGGTGCTGGTGATACTTTTCGTGCGGCGGCAGCAGAGCAGTTGAAAATCTGGGGAGATAGGGCTGACGTAGAAGTGATCAGCCATGCTGAAGGGGCCGATCCCGGTGCGGTCGCCTTTGATGCCGCCAAAGCCGCTGTTGCTCGCAAGGCGGATATCCTGTTGCTTGATACTGCGGGTCGTCTGCATACCAAAGTGAACCTGATGGAAGAATTGAAGAAAATTAGGCGAGTTCTGGATCGGGAAATCCCCGGAGCTCCCCACGAAGTTCTTTTGGTTCTTGATGCAACAACCGGTCAAAATGCTTTGACGCAAGCCAAATTATTTAATCAGGCGGTCCCTTTAAGTGGCATTGTCCTGACAAAACTTGATGGGACAGCCAAGGGGGGAATTGTTGTCGCAATTGCTGCAGAGATGCAGATTCCAGTTCGTTTTGTCGGTATTGGCGAGCAGCTTGATGATTTGCGCCCCTTTGATGCGGAGATGTTTGTTTCTGTCTTGTTTGATAAGGATTGAAGCGAGCAGTGATTCTCAGTTTAATATCTGGGTGGGGAGGTTTTTAGATGGAAATTTTAGATCGGCTAGAAGGTGCTATCGAGACGCTGCTTGAGCAGAATCGTTACCTGAAGTCCGAAAATAGCACCCTGAAACAAGAAAAGCGACAATGGCAAGAGGATCGTAATCATCTTCTCAGGGAGATTGACCGAATTCTTGAACGTCTTGATGTGGTCCAATTGGAGGAATCTTGAATCCTACAGTGCAGATCAATATCCTTGGACGAGATTATAGTTTGCGTAGTCAGGGATCGGAAGCTCAAATTCAGAGGGTGGTTGAATTTCTTGAGACGAAGCTGGCTGAAACCGCTTCTGGTCGGTCGGTTGATACCAGAGACTTGACGGTTTTGACTTTGTTGAACCTGGCCGGCCAATATCTGCAACTTCTCGATGAGGAAAAACAGGGTGGGCAAGAAGATCTTCGTCTGCAACAGTTGGTCGAGTCTTTAGAGCGTGCTGTGGCTGATAATTCTGGTTGCTAAAGGGTTTGATTTCAATGTATTATCAAATTTTAGGTACATTGTCGATTGTCATTTTGACCCCTGTTGAGGGTTTTTAAATAAAGCTGGTTTGGCATAAAATTAAGTATAGATCTACACCTTAGGTTGTTAGGTGTTTAATCCTCGCTTATTGGTGAGGTGTTGCAGTCCACCCCGTTTTTACTTTGAAGACGTTGCTGTTTTTTCGTTAGTTTGTTGGTGAAATTTCTTCAGATTTCAGGGGTATAAATCGTTTCTATGTAAGCCGTACTGAATTTGGATTTGCAATCTATTTCTATATTGTCCCCTCTTATGCCTGCCCGTTGTTCTGAAAACCTGTGAGTTCTATTCTGGATGATGCCCTATGGAAAAAGTATCCATCCGTAAGCAGTTTTTGGAGCGTCGCAAAAAAATTGATGTTCCGACATATGACCGTGTGAGCCAACAGGTTCAGTCACAATTGATTGCCTCTGAGATTTTTAACCAGGCAAAATCGGTGGCTCTCTATAGCCCGATTAATAATGAAGTGGCAACGGAGCAAATTTTTGCTGCTGCTAAAGTAAATAATAAAAAAATTTATTATCCGCGTGTTGCGGGTGATGAATTAGGTTTTTTTGCTGTTTCTACCCTTGATGAATTGGTGCGGGGGGCTTTTGGGGTTGCCGAACCGGTATCGGGTGAAGAAGTTCCTATAGCAGAGCTCGATCTGGTGGTGGTTCCTGGTGTTGCTTTCGATCTGCACGGTTATCGTCTCGGTTATGGTCGTGGATTTTATGATCGCAAGTTAGTTAAGAAGCCGACCGAAACTATTTCTGTGGGGTTCTGTTTTGATCTTCAGCTCTGTGAATCATTGCCCACTGAGACGCATGATCAAGTTCTTGATTTTATTGCAACAGAAACAAAATTCATTCCCTGCCACATTTAACCTGGCGGGTTTATTATAAACTCTGCAAAGAGAGGATACTAACGTGCAGACTGATATTTTGACAATTGTATTGATTTTCGCCGATTTAGTCGTAGGTGTTTTTCTTGGTATGTTTTTGCGTCGTAAGCTTTCAGAATCAAAAATTAATAATGCTAAGAGTGAAGCTGAAAAGTTAGTTGATGATGCAAAAAGAGAGGCTGATACCCTCCGTAAAGAGGCCATCATTCAGGCAAAAGATGTGGTTCTTCAGGCAAAAACTGACTGGGAGAAGGAAGCCCGTGATCTACGTAGGGAGATCCAGGTTCAAGAGAATCGCTTGCAACAAAAAGAAGAAAACTTTGATCGTAAGCAGGAACACCTTGAGAAGAAGGGTGAGGAGCTGAGTCGGCAAGAGGCTCAACACCGTCAGCAGAGTGAACGGCTGCAAAAGAAAAGTGGTGAAATTGACCAGATTTATGCTGCTCAGCAGAAGAAGCTGGAAGATATCTCTGGAATGAGTGGTGAACAGGCAAAGTCACAGCTGATTGAATCGATGTTGAGTGAAGCGCGTCATGATGCAGCCAAGGGAATTAAAAGAATTGAAGAAGATGCCCACGAGACTGCTGATAAAAAAGCCAAGAAAATTATGGCGTTAGCCATCCAACGCTACGCGGGGGATTTTGTTGCAGAAAAGACCGTCAGTGTTGTTCCGCTCCCTTCAGATGAAATGAAAGGGCGAATCATTGGTCGGGAAGGGCGAAATATCCGGGCGATTGAGGCTGCAACCGGCATTGATCTGATTATTGATGATACCCCGGAAGCTGTTGTTATCTCTGGATTTAACCCAGTTCGCAGGGAGGTTGCTAAAATCGCTTTAGAGCGCTTGATTGCCGATGGTCGTATTCATCCAGCCAGGATTGAAGAGTTAGTTGAGAAAGCTCAGGAGGAGGTTGACGAAGAGATTCGTCAGGCTGGGGAGCAGGCAACCTTCGATGTCGGAGTCCATGGTATCCACCCAGAAATCATCAGGTTGCTCGGGATGCTCAAGTACCGAACATCCTACGGACAGAATGTGTTGGTTCACTCTATTGAGGTGGCTTTCCTCTGCGGTATGATGGCCTCTGAATTGGGGCTTAATGTGAAACAGGCAAAACGGGCAGGGCTACTTCACGATATTGGTAAAGCGGTTAGCCATGAAATGGAGGGTTCCCACGCGGTTAATGGTGGTGATCTGGCCCGTAAGCATGGTGAAACTCCAGAAATTGTTCATGCGATTGCCGCTCACCACGAAGACGAAAAACCTGAAACGGTTTTGGCTATTTTAACTCAGGCTTCAGATGCTCTGTCCGGTGCGCGACCTGGAGCTCGCAGGGAAACTCTGGAAACTTACGTTAAACGGTTGCGTGAGCTTGAGCAGATCGGAACCTCTTTTGATGGGGTGACCGGCTGTTTTGCCATTCAAGCAGGACGTGAGATCCGGGTGATGGTTTCCAGCGATCAGGTGAGTGACGATTATTCACATGTGCTGGCTAAAGACATCGCAAATAAAATAGAGCAGGAAATGACCTACCCCGGGCAGATCCGGGTTAATGTCATCCGTGAAACCCGGGCGGTTGAGTACGCTAAGTAAGCCTCGTCTTGAAATGAAAAGATAGAATCGGGCTTGAGCCATATTCTCCAGATGGAGAATCGTGGTTCGGGCCCTGATTTATATTTGGAGCACCTTTGTGAAATTATTATTTATCGGCGATATTGTTGGGCGGGCAGGGCGGCGGACACTGGTTGAGCATCTTGATCGTCTAATTGATCACCACTATGTTGACTTGGTGGTTGCCAATGGCGAAAACGGTGCTGCCGGGCATGGGTTGACGGCATCGGTACTGAAAGAGATTTTCGCTGCCGGGGTCGATGTTGTTACGAGTGGGAATCATATCTGGGATAAAAAGGAAATTATGCCAATCCTGGATCGTGAGTCTCGATTGTTGCGTCCGGCAAATTATCCCCCCGGACTCCCCGGAGTCGGGAGTGGTGTCTATGAGACTGCAGCGGGAATCAAGGTGGGGGTTATGAATCTCGAGGGGCGGGTCTTTATGAAAAATCTCGACTGTCCGTTTCGAGCGGCGGATTCATTGATTGAAGAGTTGCGGCGGGAGACCCCAATTATTTTTGTTGATTTTCATGCTGAAGCAACCAGCGAAAAGCAAGCGATGGGGTTTTATCTGGATGGTCGGGTTTCGGCGGTTATCGGAACCCATACTCATGTCCAGACGGCTGATGACCGGATTCTTGCTGGCGGCACAGGTTA
>CAZGKZ010000106.1:2016-4668 GCA_964526315.1 uncultured Geobacteraceae bacterium | reverse complement strand
CAATATGATTTTTAATTTTGTGCATCTCTACGAGATTCAGCGCCAACATCCCCTGACGACTGATATCAAGAAGCTCTTCATCTGAAATCTTCAGGCTTAAAGAACGGACGGTCGGGGCTTTATCACTCACCACCTTAGGAACTGTCACCGGAACTCCAACCTGAGGATCAAGCTCGTCACGAGAGAGAATCGTCCAGTATTGAATCAAACCATTGGCCAGAAAATTTGCCGCAATCTCTTCAGCCACTTTCTTATCGGTTAAACCGCTAAACAGGTACTGAGTTGAGGTATAGACCGCTTCACCGGCAGCAAAGGGTCGCCCGGTCAGATATTGAATCGCCTCACCGGCAGTACGACCGACATTATCGGTCACTCCCGGACGAAATCCCACCTCAATCAATATATCAAAATCGTTGGCCAGGGGTTGATTAATCGCATACTCCTGAATCACCGGGTCGGTGAAGGGGCCGGCTGCAACCTCGGTAATCTCATCAGAGCTTAAGGTTGCATCAACGGTGTAGACATCCAAAGTCTGGACTGCGGGGAGATCAATATTCAGATGTTCAACAATGTTGCGCCTAACCCGTTCACCACGGGCATCCTTGACACTCTCTTTCAATCCAACAACGATTCTCCAGGCCATTTTCACTCCAGAAACGGTAAATGTATACTATGATTGATTGTACTCATCAGACCATCCGACAGGTCAATAAGCCATTATCGGTAGAGACTCAAAACAAAAACTGGCACGACTCTGACGCCCGACAATGATTTCAGCTGAATAACCACCGGCAGTCAAGGTTTTTCGCAATGTTTCTGCTGCAAGATCGGGGCAATTATTTTCCTCACTTAAATGTGCCAGAAACAGTGCTTCCAGACCGGGCCAACCAATATCTTCCAGCAGCAAACTTGATTCATTATTTGATAGATGGCCATGACGGCTGCGGATTCGTTGTTTCAATTCCCAGGGGTAAGACCCATCCTGCAACATCTGTTCATCATGATTTGCTTCCAGAATCAACACCCGGCACTCCTGCAACTGGCTGGCAACCAGCCGGGTTGAAAAACCGAGATCGGTGGCAAAACCAATCTTCCCCTCATTGGACAATATGGTAAAACCAACCGGATTCACCGCATCATGGGTGGTTGAAAATGACGATATTTTCAGATTCTGCAGGGAGAAGGTGTCCCCGGCAGTAAAAAGTTGCAGATCAGCAATCTTGCCAAGCTTTGGTAGTGCAGCATGGGTTTGCCGATCAATGTAGACAGGTAAATTGTGGCGACGGGACAGCGGGCCGATCCCACCGACATGATCATGATGCTCATGAGTCACCAGAATGGCATCCAGATCATCACCAGTCAGACCGATAGTTGCGAGGCGACGTGCCGTTTCCACCCCAGACAGCCCGGCATCAATCAACAATCGACACCCATCAACTTCAATCAGAGTGCTGTTTCCGCGACTTCCGCTAGCCAGTAAACATACTCGCATTCAACTGTTCCTTTTCGTCTGCCGAAGGGCGCTGCCCTTATACCTAAAAATACCGATAGTCGCAAGAGAGAAAACCTAAAAACAATTTCTGACAAAAGAGATTTGCAAACCGGAAAAATTTAGGTACTCTGAAAAAAGTTGTTTGAGTAAGGTAGCAAAAAACTGCAGAGCTTGGTAAATTAAATACCTATTTTTCATATACTACAAGGAGGCTATTCAATGTCTGTAAAAGTTGCAATTAACGGCTTTGGTCGAATCGGCAGAAATGTTCTGCGGGTTGCCAGTCAATCCAGTTATTTCGATGTTGTGGCGGTCAATGATCTCACCGATACAGCGACCCTGGCACATCTATTTAAATATGATTCGGTTCACGGTATTTTTTCCGGTCAAGTTGAGACTGACGGAGAAAATCTGGTTGTTGATGGGAAAGCAATCAAGGTTCTCTCCCAGCGTGATCCGGCTCAACTCCCCTGGAAGGAACTGAATGTTGATATTGTTATTGAGTCGACCGGATTCTTTCGCGCCCGTGACCAGGCAGCACTTCACCTGGCTGCCGGAGCTAAAAAAGTTGTTATCAGTGCACCAGGAAAAAATGCCGACCTCACTGTCTGTATGGGGATCAATGAAACCGACTATAATCCTGAGGCACATAGTATCATCTCTAATGCTTCCTGTACTACCAACTGTCTCGCTCCCGTAGCCAAGGTTCTGCTGGAAAATTTTGGGATTGTTCGGGGGATGATGACCACGGTTCATTCCTATACGAACGATCAAAAAATTCTCGATCTCCCCCACAGTGATCTACGTCGAGCCCGGGCCGCCGGTGTCAACATGATCCCCACCACCACGGGTGCAACCTCGGCAGCCGCTCTGGTTCTGCCTCAGTTGAAGGATAAACTGGCCGGGATGGCGATTCGGGTTCCAACACCCAATGTCTCCCTGATTGATCTGGTTGTTGAAACTGAAAAAGCGACCAGTGTTGCCGAAGTCAACGCTGCCATGTTGGCAGCCTCTGAAAATGGCCTAAAAGGGATTCTCGATTATTGCGACCTCCCCTTGGTTTCTCACGATTTCAATGGCTCAGCCGCTTCCTCAACGTTAGATGCCTTGAGTACTGCCGTGCTGGGGGGAACCATGGTTAAAGTGCTGACCTGGTACGA
>CAZGKZ010000106.1:0-1916 GCA_964526315.1 uncultured Geobacteraceae bacterium | reverse complement strand
GTCAAAGGGAAGCGGGTATTCTGCCGCTGCGACTTCAATGTCCCCCTCGATGCTCAAGGTGAAATAACTGACGACACCCGGATTCAGGCCGCCTTACCGACAATTCGCTACCTGATTGACCAGGGGGCGAAAGTGATTCTTGCCTCCCATCTTGGCCGCCCCAAAGGGAAATCTGACCCGGCCTTCAGCCTTTGCCCGGTCGCAACCCGCTTAAGTCAGTTGCTGGGGCAGCAGATCATCATGGCACCCGATTGTATCGGTGAAAATATTCAACTTTTGGCCAAACAGTTAAATAGTGGGTCTGTCATGCTGCTGGAAAATGTCCGCTTCCATCCGGGTGAAACTGCTAATGATCCACAATTTGCCGCACAACTGGCAAGTCTGGGTGAGATTTATGTCAATGACGCTTTTGGTACCGCTCACCGCGCTCACGCATCCACAGAGGGGGTTGCCCATTTGCTGCAACCTGCCGTTGCCGGTTTTCTGATGGAGAAGGAGTTACAATATCTTGGCTCAGCTCTGGAAAATCCACACCGGCCGTTTGTGGCAATTCTTGGTGGGGCAAAAGTGAGCGATAAAATCACCGTCATTGAAAACCTGCTGAACAAGGTTGATACGATCCTGATCGGTGGGGGGATGGCCTACACGTTCCTGAAAGCTCAGGGGGTTGAAATCGGCACATCGTTGGTTGAAAATGATCGTCTTGCCCTGGCGGCTGATCTTCTCGATAAAGCAGAAAAAAGCGGGGTCAAATTTTTCCTCCCTTCCGATCACCTGGTTGCAGAGAAATTTTCAGCCGATAGCCCAGCAACAGTTGCCAGCAATGAAGATTTCCCAGCAAACGGCATGGGATTGGATATTGGGCCGGCAACGATCAAAACTTACGTCGAGCAAATTAATTCAGCACAGACGGTGGTTTGGAATGGTCCGATGGGGGTTTTTGAGTTTCCTCGCTTTGCAAAAGGGACTTTTGCCATTGCGACTGCTCTGGCAGAATCGTCCTGCCTCTCAATTATTGGTGGGGGAGACTCTGTCGCCGCCGTCAACCAAGCGAAGCTGCAAGATCAGATGACCCATATTTCTACCGGTGGTGGGGCCTCTCTCGAATTTCTTGAGGGGAAAGATTTACCGGGAGTGGCAGCTTTAACAGATGCTTAACGACATCGATGCAGCAGGAGAAAATATATGCGCAGACCACTGATAGCAGGAAACTGGAAACTGAACCTGACCATCGCTGAATCGAAACAGCTGGCCCAGCAGTTAATTGATAATCTGGCCGATGTGACAGACCGGGACATTGTGATTGCCCCGGTTTTTACCGCACTGAGCACGGTTGCTGAAGTGATCAGACAATCCCCTGTTCAACTTGCGGGGCAAAATTGCTATCCACAAACCAGCGGAGCATTTACCGGGGAGGTTTCTCCCCTATTTCTTTCTGATGCCGGCTGTAGTCATGTCATCCTTGGCCACTCCGAAAGACGGCAATTACTCGGTGAAACAGATCAGTTTATCAATCAAAAGGTGATGAAAACTCTCGAAGCTGAATTGAAGCCAATCCTCTGTATTGGTGAGACACTGGAGGAGCGGGAAGCTGAGCAGATGCTGAAGGTTCTCGATCGACAGATCAAGGGGGGGCTTGCCAACCTGACGGTGCCACAAATGACCAATGTTACAATTGCCTATGAACCTATCTGGGCAATTGGAACCGGGAAAACCGCAACAGCAGAACAGGCGCAGCAAGCTCACGCCTTTATCCGTGAGGTCGTCGGAGGGTTATTCAACTCAGAGGTTGCTACAAATATTCGAATTCTCTACGGTGGCAGTGTTAAACCCGGCAATGTTGATGGCTTGATGGCGGAGGAAGATATTGACGGTGCACTGGTTGGGGGAGCAAGTCTTAAAGGAGAAGATTTTAT
>CAZGKZ010000105.1:0-4682 GCA_964526315.1 uncultured Geobacteraceae bacterium | reverse complement strand
GAGCACTTGTGTTCGGCGAACCGTATTCGGGGGACACGTAACAAAGTACATGTCCCCTGAATACTTTAGTTATTTGGGAACAGTGATGACCAAGTCAAAAGTAGCTGTATCCGCTTCTTTGTGGATGCAGAAAGGGGCGCAGAATTTCCTCGGGGGCAATCGGATTGACCTGCTGGAACAGATTGATCGGTGTGGTTCCCTCTCAACGGCTGCCAAGGCGGCTGGGATGAGCTATAAAACTGCCTGGGATGGGCTGAATGTGATGAATAATTTGGCGGATCAACCATTGACTGTTGCCGCCACTGGTGGCTCGGGTGGTGGTGGGACTCGACTGACTGAAGAAGGGAAGAAAATAGTCCACCTTTATCGGCTGATCGAGACCGAACACCAGGGGATGCTTGCCCGGCTCGAAGAGTCTCTTGGTGATTTTAATGATTACCTTCCCCTGCTGCAGAGGATGACAATGAAGATCAGTGCAAAAAATGTTTTTTCGGGAACTGTCTGTGAAATCACCCGAGATATTTCCGTGTCCCAAGTTGTTCTCCAGTTGAAATCTGGACATCAGATGACCGCTGTGGTCAGTACCGACAGTGTTGACGCATTGGGTCTGGATGTTGGTTGTTCGGCGTATGCTCTGGTCAAAGCATCTTCGGTGATGATTGCCAATAATTATCTTACTCTGAAGATCAGTGCCAAAAATCGGATCACCGGTTGTATTACTAAAATTACCGAAAGTGCTGTGGTCGGAGAAGTTGTCCTTGATATTGGTGCAGGTGAAACAATAACCGCAACAATTACTGACAGCAGTGTGCGGAACCTGGGATTGCAGGAGGGTAACGAGGTCTGCGCTATTATCAAATCAACCAGCGTCATTATTGGTGTTCAATAACGATCAAGTTTTATCAACGGGAGACCATATGATCAAAAAGTATCGGTTATTCATTGGTGCTGCTGTTTTCTGTTTTATCTCTACATCGACGCCGGTGCTCGCGGTTCCTCACGGAGTTTTGACAATCTTTCATGCTGGAAGTCTGACCGTCCCGATGGCAGCTATCGAGAAAGCTTTTGAGGCAAAATATCCCGATGTTGATGTCCAGCGTGAACCGTCGGGCAGTTCCAAAGCGGCACGTAAAATCAGCGATCTGGAAAAGCCGTGCGATATTATGGCGTCTGCTGATTACAAAGTGATCGATAAACTTTTACGACCCCCGTATACCGACAACAACATCCGCTTTGCTTCCAACCGGATGGTTCTCTGTTATACCGACCAGAGCCGTTATGCTGATATCATCAGCGGAAAAAACTGGGTAGAAATATTACAGAAGCCCGACGTGGTCTGGGGACATTCGGCACCTGATCTTGATCCCTGTGGTTACCGGACACTGATGGTACTGCAACTGGCCGAAAAATATTATCGGCAAGCGGGGTTATATCAGAAAATTATTGCTAACCGCCCACTGCAGAATGTCCGTCCCAAGGCCGTTGAGTTAATTTCACTGCTCCAGACCGGCAACATGGATTACGCCTGGGAGTACCGTTCTGTGGCGGTTCAGCACAGTTTAAATTTTGTTGAGATGCCTGACGAGATCAATCTGGGTAATTACAAGTTTGATCAGGATTATGCCCAGGCAACAGTTGAGGTGAGTGGTAAGAAGCCCGGCACCACCATGACGATGCAGGGGAAGTCGATCACTTACGGCATCACCCTGCTTAAAGATGCTCCTAATCGGGAAGCGGCTATCGCATTCCTTACTTTTATGCTTGATGGTGATGGCGGCTTAAAAATACTCAAAGAGATGGGGCAACCACCGTTTATCCCGGTACGGGTTGCGTCTACAGAGATGAAAATGGCTCTTCCGGAGCAACTTCAATCATTGGTGACGGTCAAACAATAGGAATACGCGATGCGCCACAAGGACTTCTTTTTTTGGGGAACATTTGCCTGTGCGGTGACAGTGATTGCATTTATCACTCTGCCACTGGTGCAGATGTTGTCAGCGCCGTCGCTGGAGTCACTGATCGAGACGATTGTTGATAAAGATGTTCTTAATTCCATCATTTTGAGTCTTTCGGCTGCCGCTCTGGCCGCCCTGATCTCTTTTATTCTGGGAACACCGTTAGCCTACCTGCTGGCACGACGTGAATTTCGTGGTAAGCGACTGGTTGAGGGGATCATCGACCTGCCGATCATTATTCCCCATCCGGTGGTTGGCATTGCCATTCTCAGTGTCACCGGACGCAACCACTGGTTTGGACAGATGCTGACCGAGCTGGGTATCCGAATCATGGGGAGTGTCACCGGTATCGTCACGGTGATGGTTTTTGTTGCGATCCCGTTCTATATCAAAGCCGCCAAAGAGGGGTTCGATGCTATCTCACCCCGCTTAGAGAATGTCTCCCGCAGTTTGGGGGCTTCGATGTTCAGTACTTTTTTCCGCATCACTTTTCCACTGGCATGGCGTAGCATGCTGGCGGGAATTATCATGGCCTGTGCCCGGGCGATCAGCGAGTTTGGCGCCATTGTTATTGTCGCCTACCATCCAATGATTGCACCAGTGATGATCTACGAACGGTTTGAGAGCTACGGACTGAAATATTCACAGCCGGTTGCGGTCTGGCTGATTTCTATCTGTCTGATTCTGTTTCTGTTGTTGCGAATTCTTACGACCCGCCAGAAGAAAAACGTATGATTAAGATTGAAAATCTCCATATCCAGTTGGGGGGATTTGATTTACACGATATCAATCTCCATATTGAGGAGAACGATTTCTTTATGCTGATGGGGCCAAGCGGCGCCGGGAAAACGATTCTTCTTGAAGCGATAGCCGGTCTGGTGCCGGTTAAGAGTGGTCGGATCAAAGTAGCTGGTCAGGATATTACCCAATTGCCACCGGAAAAGCGGGGCATCAGTATTGTCTATCAGGATTATGCCCTGTTTCCCCATCTCACCGTTGCCAATAATATCCGCTATGGCCTCCGTTTTCAAAAAATTGAAAAGAGTGAGGGAGTTCAACGTCTTGATCAACTCCTCAAACTGTTAAATTTGCAACATCTGGCAAACCGTTCTCCTGAAACTCTCAGTGGTGGGGAGCAACAGCGGGTTGCCATGGCCCGGGCTTTGATTGTTAATCCACGGGTATTATTGCTGGATGAACCTCTCTCGGCTCTCGACCCGCGACTGCGTGAAGAGTTTCGTCTGGTGCTGAAACGATTGCAGCAGCAGAGCACCGCTACCATTTTAATGGTCACCCATGATTTTGCCGAAGCCCTCGCTTTGGGGCATCGGGGGGCAATCGTCAATGCGGGACAAATTGAACAATCCGGCAGTATGGAAGAGTTGTTTCAGCGACCCCAATCCACCATGGTTGCCGATTTTGTCGGGATGAAAAATCTCTTTGCTGTGACCATTCTTGAGGAGACAGCCCGGATCAAAAATCTGCAGATTCAACTGGGGCACAGCCATGATCAAGATGAGGGATTTATTGCCATTCGCCCTGAAGATATTGTTTTAAGCACGGAACAATTGCAGTCAAGTATGCGCAACAGCTTTCAGGGGAGGATCAGCCAGATTATCTCTCAAGGGTTCTATTATGAGGTTCATGTCACCGTGGATGGGATTAACTTTTGTGCTCTGGTGACCAAGGGGGCACTGCTGGAGATGGAACTACAGGAAGGAAAAGAGATTTACCTGTTTTTTAAATCAACGGCAATTCACACTTTTTAAGCTTTTTGATTTTGCTTCAACTCACGAAAACCTGAGTATCCCTTCAAAAACAACTCTTTTCCACCATTTAAAAAAGCCTGATAATCCCAGTTGTCAGAGGATAATCTCTGTTTTGATTTTTCAGCAAATACGTAAACCTGAGCATCTGCAAATTGTCCGGTCTGAAGAGAAACTTTAACACGACACCGATCATACTGATCCCCTTCAAACCTATCCAACCTGTGCAGAGCAGTTTCAGACAGATTGTCGTAGAGGATCCCTACGACTTCACATTCAGGACGTTCAGCAATAGCCGGATAGACTTCACCAATCACCTGTTTGCGAATATACCCGTGTAAAATAGCTTGGTCAGAAGAGGGTCGTTCCCCGGCAACGATCTGGAAGATCTCTCTATCCATCAAGGTTCCATAAACAAACAGATTCATTTTTTATCAACATCAATCTTATTTTTCACTTCATCTTCGCCCAGTGAAATTTCAACTGGGATGTCCCCTTCAGGAGAGAACCACTCCTCCTCAACAAAATCACTATCGGTAATCTGTTTAAGATTTCGCTTCAGGTACTTCCCCTGGGCAGTAACGGCAATTCTACCATCGGGGAGATACAGTTCGCCAGTCCCCTCATAGATTCGACCCCGATCATTGGTGACCCGCCCGACAACTTTTAACTCAACACCCAAGGGGACAGGTTTCTTATACTTCACCTGTAAATCGACCGTGACACCGAAGGTCTCCTGCCCATAATGTGCCATGATAGCTCTCCCGATCACCTCATCGAGGAGTGCCGCTGAAACCCCACCGTGGGCAATCCCTGGATAGCTCTGGTGCTCTTCACGGGGGGTGAACAGGGCGATCACTTCGTTCTCTTCCGTTTCAAAAAAACGGGTTTTCAGCCCGAATTGGTTCTCGGTTCCACACACCAGACAACGCTTAGAAATGTGCTGACAATTTTTAATTTT
>CAZGKZ010000104.1:0-4717 GCA_964526315.1 uncultured Geobacteraceae bacterium | reverse complement strand
GGGACTTGCTTTTCTGCAAAATTCAGGGTAGTTTCCAACGCTTGTTAATAACACTTAAACCTGAATCAGTGTTCACTGATCCGGGTAAAACTATAACTCGTTAAACGAACAGGAAATTTTATGCGTTACTCCCAGTATCTTTTGCCGACCCTGAAAGAGACCCCTGCCGATGCTGAGGTGATCAGCCATCAACTGATGTTGCGAGCGGGAATGATCCGCAAAGTGGCGGCTGGTATTTATAGCTATCTCCCCTTTGGTTTACGTTCTCTGCGTAAAATGGAACAGATTATTCGTGAAGAGATGGATCGTGCCGGGGCAATTGAGTGCTTGATGCCGATGGCGAATCCAGCGGAGTTGTGGCAGGAATCGGGTCGCTGGGAGAAATATGGCAAGGAGCTGTTGCGGTTTAAAGATCGTAAATCGGCTGATTTCTGTATGGGACCGACCCACGAAGAGGTGATCACCGATATCATCCGCAATACGGTTAATTCGTACAAGCAGTTGCCGTTGAACCTCTATCAGATTCAGACCAAATTTCGGGATGAAATCCGTCCCCGGTTCGGACTGATGCGGGGCCGGGAATTTGTGATGAAGGATGCCTACTCTTTTGATCTGGATGATCCCGGCGCTGACATCTCATACGCTAAGATGTATCAGGCTTATCGGAATATCTTTAACCGCTGTGGATTGAACTTTCGGTCTGTTGAGGCAGATAGTGGTGCGATTGGCGGAAACTTTTCCCATGAGTTTATGGTGTTGGCCGAATCTGGCGAGGATGGGATTGTTTCCTGTGATAGCTGCGATTATGCCGCTAATGTGGAGAAGGCAGAGATAATCTATGGTGAGCTAGAAACTCCTGCTGCAACTTTGGAATTGCAGAAGGTTGATACACCGGGAAAGAAAACTATTGAAGAGGTTGTCGAATTTCTGCAGTTAAGCCCGCAACAGTTAGTGAAAACTTTGATTGTACAGACGTCCTCTGACGAGGTTCTGGCGGTTTTATTACGTGGTGATCGTGAGCTGAATATGATCAAGTTAACCAATCTGCTTGATGTTGATTGGGTTTTGATGGCTGAGGAAGATGTTGTAAAACAGGCAACTGGAGCCCCGACTGGATTTGCCGGCCCGATCGGGTTGAAAATCCGGATCATTGCTGATGCGGAAGTGCGGGGCATGGCCGATTTTGTGGTTGGTGGTAATGCGGTCGATGTTCATTTGACCGGAGCCAATCAGCAACGTGATTTCCAGATCAGCCAATTTGCCGATCTTCGTCAGGCGGTTGCCGGTGATCCCTGCCCCCGCTGTGACGGTGGTAAATTTGAAAGTTGGCGCGGGATTGAAGTTGGTCATATCTTTAAGTTGGGGGTTAAATACTCCGAAGCGATGAACGCAACAGTATTAGATGCTGATGGCAAGTCTCGTCCTCTGGTGATGGGGTGTTACGGGATTGGTGCCGGGCGGACGGTTGCTGCGGCAATCGAACAGAACCACGATGAGTATGGGATGATTTTGCCGATGCCACTGGCTCCCTTCCAGGTTCTGGTGACGATGTTGAATCCCAAAGATGAGCTGGTGCGTGAAACGGCGGAAAAACTCTATCAACAACTTCTGGACTTAAATATTGAAGTATTACTCGATGACCGTGACGAACGGCCGGGAATTAAATTTAAAGATGCCGATCTGATCGGGATTCCATTGCGGGTGACGGTTGGTGCGCGCAATCTCAAAGAGGGGAATGTCGAGCTGAAGGTCCGGAAGGGTGGTACGACGACAATGTTTACCCTTGCTGAAATTATTCCCCAGCTGCAACAGTTGGTTGATGCTGGCTTGGCATTTGATCCGGAAAAATAATTTGTAGCCTATGGAAAAGCTCAAAATTAATAATAGTGGCTTGTTGCAGTTGCCGGCAGAAATATATCGCCCGTTGGGAAATCAACCCCTGTCGGTCATTTCTGCCTCTTCGGTGCACCTGCTGCTTGGCCGACCTGATTCGGACGGACCCGTTCTTATCTCTGGAGTGTTGGAAGCGGGTGCTATTACCGATCTTCTCTCCTATTTCAACATGTTCCGCAAGACTGGTATTCTGACCATTGAATTGGAAGGGGGATTAAAATCTCTCTATTTTCAGCAAGGTGAAATTGTCTTTGCTACGAGTTCTTTTTCGAGTGAAGATCTTGGTGAAGTGTTGTTTTCACTGGGGAAAATTGAGCAAGATACTCTGCAAGAATTACGCTCTTTGGTCAATGAAAATACCTCGCTCGGTAAGTTGCTGGTTGAGCGTGGCATTGTTGCTCCCAAGGATCTCTGGTTGGCAGCTCGCAGTCAGGTTGAACATATCATCTACGCTCTTTTCTCTGCCAATACCGGTGGCTTCTACTTTCAGTCTCTACCGATTGAACAGGAACAGATTTTACGCCTCTCTATGAGTACGCAAAATATCATCATGGAGGGATTGCGCCGGCTGGATGAAAAATCTCTGTTTATGCGCAAAATTATCTCTCTTGATTATTTCCCTCTCGAAACGGGTAAGGATGTTGCTGAATTAACCCAGGCTGAAGCCCGTTTTATGAATGCTGCTCAAGCTGGACAGCAGACAGCCAGAGATCTGTTCCGTAACATTGGGTTACGTGAATTTGATGGGATGCGGACTCTTTTTAACCTGATAGAAAAGCGGTTAGTCCGTATGGAAGAGACGCCCACGACGGAGATTGAAGGGCTTCTCGGGAGGATTCTGGCAGCCTATAACAGCCTTTTTAAGGTGATTTTTTCTCGAGTGCTCAAGGCGAGCCCACAGTTTCCCCAGGAGATGGCTCAATCGTTGCGGGATTTGCCACAACCCTACTCATTTGTCTTGCGCGATGTGGAGTTGCAGCCGGATGGGACTCTCGACGGTTATCGGATTGTTGAAAATCTGGTGGGTCTGGAAGAGGGAGACAAAGAAAAATTGTTAGCTGACTCACTTTGCGAAGTCGCTTTTACTGCAACCATGGCGCTGCGTCGTGACCTGGATGCTGAACAAGCGAGACCACTGATTGCCCGGGTTCAGGAGATCACCACCAAAGTTAGAGGAATGATCGGGAGAGACGAATGAAACAGGAAGTACGGGAACGATTGATTTTTGCTTTGGATGTTGATGATTTTTCCGCCGCAGAGGTGTGGGTTAAGCGGCTGCATAAAAATGTTGGCTTGTTTAAGGTTGGCAAGCAACTGTTTACCCATTGTGGGCCTGATGTTGTTAGGATGGTTCAAGGTTATGGGAGTGATGTATTTCTTGATCTCAAATACCACGATATCCCTAATACCGTTGCCAAAGCGGCAGTTGAGGCTTGCAAATTAGGAGTTAAAATTTTCAATGTTCACGCACTGGGCGGGGCAGAGATGATGCGTAAAACCGTCGCAGAGGTTAATAGCTATTGTGCTGCAGCCAAAATTCCACCTCCTCTGATGTTGGCAGTGACAATTTTAACTTCATCAACAGAAGAGACCCTGCGTGAAGTTGGTATTGACCGGCCGGTGGAGGAGATGGTGGTCCGTTTGGCCAAGCTGAGCCAATCTGCCGGATTCTCCGGTGTTGTCGCGTCGCCCAAAGAGGCGGCATTGATCCGAGCGGCTTGCGGGGCCGATTTTGCCATTGTGACACCTGGTGTGCGACCAACCTTTGCTTCTCTGGATGACCAGAAACGGGTGATGACCCCAGCAGAAGCAATTGCGGCAGGAGCGACGGCACTGGTGATTGGCCGACCTATCTCTGCTGCAAGTGACCCGCTGGTTGCTGCCGGAAAAATTCTGGCAGAAATCGAGGGTGCCCTGGTAAGCTGATGGCTGATTATCTTTATGGGATTAATCCGATCCGTGAAGCACTTCAAGGAACCGGGCGTGAGCCTCTGGAACTGTTGGTAGTGAGTGGTGAACATAGTGATCGCTTGGATGATCTGATTTCTCGGGCAAAAGAGGATGGCTTGAAAGTCAACTTCTGCGAGCGTCGGGAACTCGACCGACTGGCCGGGCATAGCCGCCACCAGGGGGTACTGTTGGCGCTGACCCCATTTAAGTATGTCATTTTTAATGATCTCCTTCAGGATTGGCAGCAAAGTTCTGAGACTGCTTTCTTCCTGCTTCTTGATGGAATTACCGATCCGCACAACTTCGGGGCGATTCTCCGCAGTGCCGAGGTTGCCGGCTGCCAAGCGGTTATTGTCGCAAAAGACCGTTCCTGCCCGGTGTCCGCAGTGGTTGAAAAGACGGCTGCCGGAGCTCTTTCTCACTTGGCTGTATGTCAGGTTACCAATCTTTCACGCACCCTTGATCAACTGAAGGGTGCAGGGGTCTGGTGCTACGGTCTGGCTGGAGATGAAGGAGCTCAGGATCTGTTCTCAACCAACTTGCAGGGGAATCTCGCTTTAGTCATCGGCAGTGAAGGGAAAGGGTTGCGACCGAATATCCGTAACCATTGTGATGCTTTGCTGTCGATCCCCATGGCGGGAAGGATTAATTCTCTTAATGCCTCGGTTGCCGCTGGGATTGCCCTCTTTGAGGTGGTCAGGCAGAACCGGCCATGACGGTAGAATCATTGGTCTGGAAAAATTACACATTTTTATCTTGCAATCCTGTTTTTCTTGGGTTATAAGTCCCGTCTTGTGCTGGCGTAGCTCAATTGGCAGAGCACCTCACTTGTAATGAGGATGTTGGGGGTTCAATTCCTCTCGCCAGCTCCAGC
>CAZGKZ010000103.1:0-4730 GCA_964526315.1 uncultured Geobacteraceae bacterium | reverse complement strand
CTTCAGTTGGGAAACCATTTTTATCATGGTGAAGACCAGTAAAGTGATATCTATAGCCCTCAAACATTGGATTAAGAACAGCTGCTTCAGTTGGACCACACTCATATGGAAAATACTCTTCAGCAGGACCATCAAAACGTTTACGAGGAACAATTCCAGCTTGAACATCTTCTACAGTTGGAAGATCAGCTTTACCATGCATGTGACCAATAGTCTCATCTAGTAAAACGATAACTGGTTGCATGAATCTGTCAGCAAGATTAAATGCTCTTACAGTTTCAGTATAACATTCAGCTAATGAACCTGCACATAAAGTGATTGAACGATAGTCTCCATGAGAAGGATTACTTGCTTGCTTGATATCACCTTGAGATACACGAGTTGGAAGACCAGTTGATGGACCACCACGCATAACATTAACACAAACTAAAGGTACTTCTGCCATTTGAGCAAGACCTAAGTTTTCAGCTTTCAGTGACATACCTGGACCTGATGTAGCAGTTAATGCACGATCTCCAGCCATAGCAGCACCGATAACACAACAGATACCTGCTATCTCATCTTCCATCTGAATTGATACACCACCAATCTTTGGTAAAAGGTCAGAAATAACATGCATTACTTCGCTTGAAGGTGTTAGTGGATAACCACCAAAAAACTTACAGCCAGCATCAACGGCTGCGATTGCTGATAATTCATTACCAGTTGATATAACTTCTCTAGTTGCCATTATCTAGCTCCTTGTTCTATTGAATAATAATTGTTTGCAGCGATTGCCGCTTGACGAGCTTTAGACTCATCAGTAAGCTTAGCAAAACTATGTCCTGCTGCTTTAAATTCTGCCTTATCCGCTACAAAAATAGCAAAGTCAGGACATGATAATTCACACTCATTACAGCCAATACAAGCTTCTGGGTGTTCAACAGCAATCATTGCACCAAGCGTTGATGAGATTTCATATCTCATAGCAAGTACACCTGAAGGACATACTGATACACAAATATCACATGCTTTACAGTTACTTGTATTTACCCATACTGGTTGATCACCTGGATTTTCAGTTCTAAAAGTTGACATTTATTCTCCTATTATTAAGGTGCAAATTAAATTTGCACATTACTCTTTGTGAGTAAAGAGTAGCTAAGTTTTTATAAGTTTATTCTAAATTGTGCTGATAGCGCTTCATAAATGCAACAAATTGTTACATTACGAGGCTCACACAAGATTTGAGTTACTTACCTAAAACCTTCGCAATTGCTTTACCGATATCCGCAGGAGAAACAACAACTGTAACACCAGCAGCTTCTAAAGCTTCCATTTTTTCTTTTGCAGTACCAGCACTACCACTTACGATTGCACCTGCATGACCCATTGTTTTACCTTTAGGTGCAGTTTGACCTGCAATAAACGCAACAACCGGTTTAGTGATTTGTTCTTTGATTAGCTTAGCAGCTTGAATTTCAAGGTCTCCACCGATTTCACCAATCATAACGATTGCCTCAGTCTCTGGATCTGCTTCAAACATTGGTAGTATTTGGTTATATGAAAGACCAATAATTGGGTCTCCACCAATTCCAATAGCGGTAGTAATACCAAAACCTTCATTACACACTTGGTTAGCACCTTCATAAGTTAATGTACCAGACTTAGAGATAAGACCAACATTACCTTTTTTGAAAATTGAACCAGGCATAATTCCTATCTTACACTCTTCAGCAGTGATAATACCAGGACAGTTTGGCCCTAGTGTTTTCATACCGTGCTTAGTAGCGTGAGCTTTAGCCATTTGCATATCTTTAACCGGAGCACCTTCAGTAATAATTACTGCAAGTTCAATTCCAGCTTCAGCAGCTTCCATTACAGCGTCACCAACAAATGCAGGTGGAACAAAAATCATAGAAACAGTAGCACCAGTAGTTTTAACAGCATCAGAAACAGTATTAAATACTGGCTTACCTAAATGCTCTTGACCACCTTTGTTTGGTGTAACACCACCAACAATTTTTGTACCATATGCTAAACACTGCTCAGCATGAAAAGTACCCTCTTTACCTGTGAAACCTTGAACGATTACTTTTGTATCTTTATTTACTAGAATTGACATTAGTTTCCTTTTGCGGCAGCAACAGCCTTAGCAGCACCGTCACCTAAATCGTTACCAACAATTAAGTTAGAAATATTTGCATTTTTAAGAATTTCTGCAGCCTCTGGTGCATTTGTTCCATCAAGACGAACAATAACAGGAACATTAACATCAGTAATTTTAGTAGCTTCAATAATACCGTTAGCAATACGATCACAACGAACGATTCCACCAAAGATATTTACGAAAATAGCTTTTACTTTAGGGTTTTTAAGAATAATTTCAAAACCTTTTGCAACAGTCTCTGCGTTTGCACTACCACCAACGTCAAGGAAGTTAGCAGGAGTTCCACCCATGTAGTTAATTGTATCCATAGTACCCATCGCAAGACCAGCACCATTTACCATACAACCAATCTCGCCATCAAGAGCAACATAAGAGAGACCATATTTAGCAGCTTCTACTTCATCAGCATCTTCTTCTGTTAAGTCTCTCATGGCTAAGATTTCTGGTTGACGCCCAAGAGCAGAATTATCAAAGCCCATTTTACCATCAAGTGCGATAAAATCACCAGATCCTGTTCTTACAAGTGGATTAATTTCAATCATCTCTGCATCATTTTCCATATATAGTTTGAAAAGTTTTTGTGCGAAAGAGATAATCTTTTTTTGTTCAGCTTTATCTGTAATTCCTAAACCAAAAGCTAGTTGACGACCATGAAAGCCTTGAAAACCAATTGCTGGGTCAACAGGAACAGTAATAATTTTTTCTGGAGTATTTTCTGCAACATCTTCGATGTTCATTCCACCCTCAGTAGAAGCCATGATTAAAGGCATTTCTAATTTTCTGTCTAAAACAACAGAAAGGTAAAACTCATCTTTAATATCAGCACCATCTTCGATGTAAAGCTTTTGAACAAGTTTACCCGCAGCATCAGTTTGGTGAGTAACCAAAGTCATACCAAGAATCTCATCTGCAAGTTCTCTAACTTCATCAAGAGTTTTAGCTAGCTTAACACCACCACCTAAACCACGACCACCTGCATGAATTTGAGCCTTAACAACCCAAATAGGGCCACCCAACTCTTTTGCAGCTTCAACTGCAGCATCAACGCTTTCAACCATAATACCTTTTGGTACCGGAACGCCGTACTTAGCAAAAACCTGTTTCGCTTGATATTCATGTATATTCATCTGTACTCCTCATAAAATTTATTGTTTTTATTATATCTACTTATTTGCTCAACTCTGCAATACTCGCAAAGCTTCTTAGTCCATTGCTACGAATCGTAGCAACAAGTTTACTTCACTTCGTACTGTTCTCTACCCATTTGGTATAAATCGTTACCAAAAGTATCATTAATAACTGTTACTGGGAAATCTTTAACTGTAATCTTTCTTATAGCTTCAGGACCTAACTCCTCATATGCGATAACTTCAGCAGATGTTATTTTTTTACCTAATAATGCACCAGCACCACCAGTTGCTCCAAAATAAATCCCACCATATTCTTTACAAGCATCTTTAACTGCTTGATTTCTTTTTCCTTTACCAATCATTCCTAAACTACCATTCTTAAGCATAGTTGGAGAATATGAATCCATTCTGTATGAAGTTGTAGGTCCAGCACTTCCAATAGGTTCACCTGGTTTTGGTGGAGTAGGACCTACAAAATATATAATACTACCTTTTAAATCAAAAGGTAACTCCTCCCCTGCTTCTATTAAATCAACTAATTTCTTATGTGCAGCATCACGAGCTGTGAAAATAGTACCATTTAAAAGTACGATATCACCAGCTTTTAATTGTCTTGTATCTTCTTCAGTTAATGGTGTTGTAAGTGTATATGTTTTACTCATAACTTAATCCTTATATTGTAATATGTGCATGTCTTGAACTATGACACTGAACATTTACAGATACTGGCAATGATGCGATATGACAAGGATTTGCTTCAATATGAACAGCAAGAACAGTTTCAGTTCCACCCATACCCATAGCTCCAATTCCAAGTTTGTTTAACTCATCTTTAATATCAGATTCCATTTCTGCCATCTCTGGGTCTTCGTTAACTGAACCAATTGTTCTAAAAAGTGCGTGTTTAGAAGATATTCCAGCTTTTTCAAAAGTACCACCAATACCAACACCAACAGTTAATGGAGGGCATGGATTTCCACCAGCATCTGAAATTACTTGTTTAACATATTCAATAATTCCAGCTTTTCCAGCAGCAGGAGGGAAAACTGTAGCTCTTGATACATTTTCACTTCCCCCACCTTTTGCAGCATACTCAATATCAATTTGGTTACCAGCAACAATATCAAAGTGAATAATTGCAGGTAGGTTATAGCCAACTTTATCTTTTAAGTTTGCTCTAGAAAATGGCTCACAAGTAGATGCTCTTAAATAAGCATCTATATAACCCTGTTCTGTACCATCATTTATAGCGTCTCTGAGTAGTCCACCAATTATTTTACAATCAGCACCAACATTTACAAAAAATACTGCTAAACCAGTATCTTGACACAGTGGTCGTTTCTCATCTTTAGCAATATCAGCATTTTCAAGCAGTTGTGCCAAAACTTCTTTTGCGACTGGTGATTTTTCTGCATCATGTGCATCTTTTATAGCTTTATATGCATCATCCG